>JBEPWN010000112.1:0-7757 GCA_041642395.1 Marinilabilia sp.
CATAACACCATGTCCGTAATCCGTTTTGGCGTATCGCTTGAAAAAGAGTTGCTTGATGAGCTTGACAGGTTTGTGAATGAAAATTTACTTGCCAACCGTTCACAAGGAATTCGTAGACTTATCAGCAATTATCTGGTAGAAAAAAAGTGGCAGTGCAACAATGTTGTGGCCGGATCTATTAGTTTGCTTTATGATCATTGCAAACCGGATTTATTGATGAAACTCTCTATTATTCAACAAGAATATCACGATGTAATTTTGTCATCACAGCATTTTTATCTTGAGAAAGGCCAATGTTTTGAGATTGTTGCAGTGCGGGGAAAATCACGGATACTAACAGAACTTGCCGACAAGCTGAGGGCTGTTAAGGGTGTGAGCCATGGAAAACTTGCAATGACAACTACCGGATGACCAATGATCAATGACCAATTATCAATGACCAATTATCAATGACCAATTATCAATGAACCAATGATCAATGAACCAATAATCAATGACCAATGACTACTAACCTACTAGCCTACTAACCTACTAGCCTACTAACCTACTGGCCTACTAACCTACTAACCTACTAACCTACCAACCTACTAACCTAATGACTAACAATTAATTGTGAAAATGAAAATTAAAAATAGTTATAAGATAATTGTTTCGTCTGCTTTGCTGATGTTTATTTTGGGATGTGATATTTCTGATTCAAAACAAAACTCTTCATCTGTGAGGGAAATCACCGATATGCTTGGACGGAAGGTAAACGTCCCTCTAAATGTGGATAAAGTGGTTGGCGTCGGTCCGGGTGCTCTAAGACTATTGGTTTATATGGATCTGGTTGACAAAATTTCAGGTGTGGAAGATGTTGAGATGAGACCGGGACGACCATATACATTTGCGAGACCTGAGCTTACCGCTAAGCCTGTTATAGGCCCGTACATGGGAGGGGACAGCGAATTGATTGTAATGAATAATCCCGATGTTATATTTATGGCTTTTTCATCAGCATCGGATGCTGATGATTTGCAAAAAATGACCGGATTGCCAGTCGTGGGTCTCAACAGTGGAAACCTTCGTAATGCCCGTGATATGTTATATGAAGCTTTTCATTTAATTGGTGAAATTGCAGGAAATACAGAACGTGCAGATTCCCTGAAAAGGTTTATTAACAGGCAAATAAGAGATCTTGATTCGATCACTTCAGCATCAGATACATCAGCCAGTCCAAAAGCTTATATTGGTGCCGTTTCCTATCGTGGTGCGCATGGAATTTCTTCAACTGAGGCTCATTATACCCCATTTAGTTTCGCAAATGCGATCAATGTGGCTGGAATAATTAAGTCGGATGAATCCATTCAACCCACCGGTACTTATGTGGATGTGGAAAAGATCATTCAATGGGATTCGGATTATCTTTTTGTAGATGCAGCCGGACTGGAACTTGTAAAGCCTGACATCAGCAAGGGAGCGCCACTTTCAGAAACCCTGTCGGCCGTAAGGGATGGACATGTTTATACAATGATGCCTCATAACTGGTATGCAACTAATTTTGAAAATGTGCTGATTAATTCATGGTATGCCGCTAAAATCATGTATCCCGGTTTGTTTTCAGATGCTGATTTTCAGAAGAAAGCCCGCGAAATATATTTCTATATGCTGGGAAAAGATGTTTATGACGAAATGAAAAATTTTTACAATGGATGGGAAAAGCTCTAATCTAAAGTCAGAAGTGAAGCAGTTTCGCACAAAACAGTTTTTTTTCCTTGTTTTGGCGATATTGGCCATGCTTTTTCTTGCTCTTTTAGGCACATCTGTTGGAAGTTCCACATTGACATTATCAGAAGTCATAAATACCGTTTTAGGTGAGGGAACTGTGGTTTCGCATCAGATCGTATTTAATATTCGCATGCCTCGTGTATTGGCAGCTATTGCGACAGGTGCAGCCCTGTCTGTTGCAGGTGCGGTTATACAAACGGTGATCCGGAATCCTTTAGGATCGCCTTTCACCCTGGGGTTGAGTGCCGCTTCGGCTTTTGGGGCTGCGCTGGCCATTGTAATTGGAGGCGCCCTGGGAACAGGAATTGCTGATGACTGGCAGGGTATTTCACAAGTACCATGGATGGTGACTTTCTCTGCTTTTTTATTTGGTATGCTGTGTGCATTCCTGATCACCGGTTTTGCCCGGTGGCGTGGAGCTACTCCGGAAATCTTGGTGATGGCAGGAATTATACTCACTTCCCTTTTCCAGTCGGGAACATCATTGCTGCAATATCTTTCAACTGATGTGGAACTGGCCTCGGTCATCAGTTGGATGTTTGGCGATATGGCTAAAGCAACCTGGAATAAAGTTGTTATTCAGGCATTGGTTATTATTCCCTCTCTGGTATTCTTTGTTTTTAATGCTTTTAATTTTAATGCATTAAATTCTGGCGATGAAGTTGCCAAAAGCCTTGGAATCAATGTTAACCGTTTACGGCTTACGTCTATACTGGTTGCTTCACTTTGTGCCGCTGTTGCTACGGCCTTTTTCGGCATTATTGCTTTTGTGGGACTTATTGTTCCTCATGTCACCCGTTGGATTGTAGGTTATAACGATCGTATTGTATTGATCAGTTCAACTATCCTTGGCGGCATCTTTCTTTTGCTGGCCGATATTGTGTCGCGCACCATAATGGCACCTGTGGTGATTCCGGTGGGAATTGTTACCTCATTTGTGGGAGCGCCGTTTTTTCTTTTTTTATTGGTTCGCAGAATGCGAAAAAACAGATCATAAATGGACATACATGTCGATAAGTTAAAGTTTGGATATAATCAGGAAGAAGTCCTGAAAGAAATCAGTTGTCAATTCACAGCCGGAAAGTTTTATGCGGTAATCGGACCCAATGGAAGTGGAAAAAGTACGTTTATACGGCTTTTGAATAGATTGCTGAAACCCCGGGGAGGTGTTGTTTTTCTTGGGGATATGTCACTTGATAAATATCCCAGGCGGCACCTTGCCCGTCTGATTGGTTATGTTCCCCAGTGGGCTCAGTCGCAAGGTCCTGTAACTGTTTATGATGCTATTATGCTGGGGCGCCGACCCCATTTAACATGGGCACCCGGACGAAGAGATCATGAAAAAGTAGAACAGGTTATATGCGACTTCTCACTGGAGCATCTTGCTTTGCGTTATACCAATGAATTGAGTGGAGGGGAATTTCAGCGTGTTAATATCGCACGGGCACTTGTGCAGGAACCTGAAATTCTTGTTCTTGATGAACCTACTTCCAGCCTTGATCTAAAGCATCAGATTGAGGTGATGGAGCTTCTTCGTGATATTTCTCACCGTAATATTACTGTCATTATTGCCATTCATGATTTGAATCTGGCATTCAGGTATGCCGACAGTTTTCTGCTTCTTAAAAACGGGAACATTATATCTATGGGAGGTCAGGAAGTGATTACCGAAGAAAATCTTGAAGCGCTTTATGAAGTTAAAATCAGAAAAATCCGGGACGGAAAGGATATTTATGTTTTGCCTGGGGGGTGATTGGTGAGAAAAGGCATGGAGCATGGAGCAAACGGTGGAAAGGTAAAAGGGTGAAATGGTTGAAAAGTTGGAAGGTAGGATGGTTGGGATGGCATGGTGCATGGTGCATGGAGCCTGGAGCAAAGGGTGGATAGGAGAGATGGAGAAAAGCATGGAGCATGGGGCATTGGGTATGGAGAGAAGAATTGGGTGGAGTCAATGTGAAAAATGAGTGGTTGAACGGGGGGATGGAAGGATAGTGAGAGGGCATGTCCCTGAAAGGGGCCAACCTCAATACCCCCGAGTGCAACTCGGGGGTAAAAAGTGAAATTGATTTACCCTGTCAGTAGTGATAAAAAAATAAATCTGACTATGAAAACAGAACCAATTGCCACAGTACGAAATGAATTTAAAAGTCCTGAATTCATAAAAGAAGCTGATAAAATTATCAGTAAAATTGAATTTAATGACGATTTTGCAGAAGGACTTTATAAAATTGAGAATCAGCAATACATTGATGTGATCTTTTATTTTCACAGGTCGGAAGATTATGATTTGGTGACACAAATTTTTACCGGAGAAACGCGGGGGGTGTTTGCATCACGAAGTCCCAGGCGTCCTAATGGCCTGGGGGTAACTACCGTGAAACTGATACGACGGGAAAATAATACACTTGTGGTTTCCGGTCTTGATGCCCTTGACGGAACCCCGGTTGTTGACATAAAACCGTCTGATTTCTCGTTCATGCGGGGACTTGACTTCATAGATGACACACCCATAAACAATCCACGGTTTGATGTTGAAAAATATATTTCCCGTGGACAAACCGATAAACTTCTTATGATGTCTGCACAAATTCACGGTCATTATTGTCCCGGCTTGTCGATGGGGGTGATGGCAACCACTCATGCCATGGTCGAGATGAAACATGAGTCGGACGGGATGGAAGACCTGTTGGCAGTTGTGGAGACAAATAACTGTTTTTCGGATGGAGTACAGCTGGTTTCAGGTTGCACTTTTGGCAATAATGCGCTTATATTTAAAGATTATGGTAAAAATGCCGTGTCCCTGGTTACCCGCGATGGAAATGGCATAAGAGTTATTGGCAGAAATGACATGCGAAGTCATATCAATCAGTTATTTCCTGAATTTGAGATGCTTTTCCGGAAAGTGGTTGTGGAACAAAATCATGATCAAAAGCTTGTGACAAGTTTTCGGGATGCTTCCCGGGAAGCTTCTTTTGGATTACTCAGATTGCCATTTGATGAACTGTTTATCAGCAACCGGATCCAAATTACCGTGCCTGCCTATGCACCCATTGAGCACAGTCTGGAATGCGAACATTGTCACGAAATGTTTATGGCTTCGAGGGGGAAACAGCACAATAGTGAAATAATCTGTAATGCTTGTCTGGGCGTACATCATCCCTTTCTGGACGGTCATGGTATACATACCGTACAGTGGTCAAAATAAGGAAGTGAAGAGTAATCTTATTTCACTGTTTTGCGTATATCCTCTATGAAACACCTAAAAAATATTTTTTATGCTTGGAGGAGAACAACTTGTAAAAGCACTGGATAATTCTGAAGGAGTTATTGTGATAACCGATTCAAATGGAGTAATTGATTTTGTAAATAAATCATTTGAAAGAATTTATGGGTATAGCAGTGACGAAGTAATTGGAAAGAAACCATCAATTTTACGAAGCGGGTTTCATTCCAGGAATTTTTATGATGAATTGTGGAATACAATCTCAAATGGGAAGAATTGGAGTGGTGATTTTGTCAATCGCGCCAAAAGCGGTGAGATTATTTCCGAAAAAGCCTCTGTTTCTCCAATCTTTTCGGATGATGAATCTGAAATTATCGGATATATTGCTGTAAAGCATAATATCTCAGAAAGGAAGAAACTAAAAGAACAGCTTGATATCCGGGAACAACTCTTTGAGAATCTTTTCGAAAATTCACCGGTAGGAATTTTTATTTTGGAGAGTATAAAATCAAAAGATGAAATAATTGATTTTAATATAACCCGGGCAAATCTTAAATCTTCGATTATTTTTAACCGGATTTCTTTTATCGATCAACGGCTTTCGTCTGTTCTGAAAAATAATAATGTGGCAGGACTTTTGAAGGAACATAAAACGATTCAGCAAGGAGAGGAAGTTTGTGAATGGGAAGAAATGAGCAATGGGAAAATTGTAGAGTTTAAGTTATTTAATCTGGGTAAAGATCAAAAGTGTCTGATGATTTCAGATATTAGTTCAAAAGTAAAAATGGAATCGCGGCTGAAAGAGAGTGAGGCGCATTTAAGAGAGTTGAACGAAACCAAGGACAAAATATTTGGTATCATAGCACATGATCTTAAAAATCCATTTCAGGCAATTATCGGGTTTGTTACGATGCTTAATGATGGGTTAGAGACTTATTCCCCCATGGACCTCCGGAGAATGGCTTCTCAAATAATGGATAGCTCTGAACAGACATACAAATTACTTGATGATTTGCTGACATGGTCTCAGTCTCAGCTGGGGCAGTTATCTCCAAATTTGCAGAAATTAAGTGTTCGCGAAATTGCTGAAAAGACCTTTGCGCAGGTGAATATTTTGGCTGACAAAAAAAAGATTGCATTGATAAACGATGTACAGGAGGATGCATTTATTAAGGCTGACCAGGATATGATTGAGTTTATTGTGAGAAATCTGGCACACAACAGCGTGAAATTTACTACCAATGGCGGGCAGGTTCGCTGTTATACAACCACAGTTGCTGGAAAAGTGAGCATTCATATAGAGGATACCGGCATTGGAATACAACAAGAGAAACAGAAAGAGATATTTTCACTGGCTGCAAATATTTCTTCTTCAGGGACCAGTGAAGAAGCAGGCACCGGTCTGGGATTGATGCTTTCACGGGAAATGACAGAGCTTAATAATGGAACAATTAGTGTCCGCAGTGAACCAGGTAAAGGCTCTTGTTTTACAGTTATTTTGCCGGAATATAATTAAAAATGGTTACAACCACTTTTTTTTGCGGAAATACATGATCATTCCGGATGCTGCAAGGATCATAAATCCCCAGACTGCGTGATAACCATAACGCCAACCAAGCTCCGGCATATATTCAAAGTTCATTCCATATATACCAGCCACAAAGGTCAATGGTATGAACATGGTGGCGACAATGGTCAGCACTTTCATCACTTCATTCATTCGATGACCCTGGTAAGAGAAGAAAAGGTTGGTGGCGCCTTCAGCCCGGGTCATGTTGATATCGGTTTCGTCAATGAGTTGCAGCAACTGATCTTTGAGGTCAGAGAAGTACGGTATTGAAGTGGATTTTATTTGTTTGGTTTGACCTTTTTCAGTGATAAGGATTGCTTCTTTCAGTGGGCTGATGGCTTTTCTGATTGAAAAAAGATTTCGTTTTATCTCTTCGAGTGAAGCAATGTATTCCGGCCTGGGTTCTTTCATGATTTCTGCCGGCAGAATATCCAGCCTACCCTCAATGCGGGCCAGAGAGGAATAACAGTTTCCTGTTATGGCATCAAGCAGAAGATAAAGAAGAAAATCGGAACCTTGTTTTCTGACAAGTCCTTTTCCCTCGCGCAGCCTTCCTCTAATGTGTTCAAAATGATCTCCCTTTTTTTCCTGAAATGACAATAGCAAATTGTCTTTGAGAATAAAACTAATTTGCTCCGATTCGATATTAATATTGCTTATGGGCAGCAATGATTTTACCGAAAAAAAGAGAAAATCAGGATGAATGTCAATTTTGGGACGTTGTGTTGTGTCCACAATGTCCTGAACTACAAGTTTGTCAATATTGAAATGGTCGGCAATTTTACGAATGCTCGCTATATCGTGAATGCCGTGAATGTTGATCCAGGTGTACTTGTCTCTTTTGGAATCAATCTTTTCGGCAATTTTTTTAAAATCACCTTCCACTGCTATTTCACGGATTTGGCTTTCGGAGTACTGAAACATCTGAATTGCCGGAACATCCAAAAATCGTTGCCCCACAAACTGAATTCGCGGCTCTAATAGTTTTCGCTGAAGACGGTGTTTGGCCATTGTTTCAATATCAGTTTATTGTTGCTAAATGTTTTTGATTTCTTTTGCCAGTGCCACCATTTTAATGGCTGTAATGGCGGCTTCATCTCCTTTGTTTCCCAATTTGCCGCCGGCGCGGTCAAGTGCCTGTTGCTGATTGTCGGTAGTAAGCACACCAAAGATAACAGGTTTTTTGTGTTTCACATT
>JBEPWN010000113.1:0-7717 GCA_041642395.1 Marinilabilia sp.
TTTTACAAAGAACGTAATTTTTCATCAATCAAACCCTGTCATGCCATGGACAAAATAAATTCTATATTTACTTACAAAATATATTTAACAACAGCTCGTTAGATTTTTAGATATTAGATGTTAGATGGATCATATTAAAAAACAACTTCTTACTGTATATTTAAAAATCAAACAGCTTCTTGCGTTTCAAGTTAAACAATTGGTTAACAATTCATTACAAATACTTAACAGACCATTGTGAAAAAAAATATAATAAAAAACCATCCATCAATAGACCGTTAGATTTTGAGATGTAAGATTTATGATGAATTGTATAACCTTGAAATAGTGTACTTTAACAAACAAACATCTTTAAATACAAACGATTGATTTGCATCGCATTGCAAAAGTTAAACGGAATATTGATCCATATCACCCTCATAAAACAGATGGAAACAAACAGATTGTTTCCATGCAACAAGTTCACGATTTCATTACCAATAATTCAAATAAATAAAGCAACCATATATTCATCGATATTTTTAGTAAAATACTATTGTTCAATGATTTATTGTTTTAATTACCTTTAATTCCAGGCCTATTATGCCGGTATCAATTTTACACTTCAAAAATTTTGACTATTTTTGTCGCGCAGAAACAATTTTTAGAAGGACTTTTTGAGACCATCCGACGATGGCAAACAACTCTACCCAAATACACTGATTATTCACCAAACAGAATATTATGGCAATTTTCACAGCAAATCAACAACGAATTGCAACAAAAATTGACTCATCTTCCGAGTTATTGAATTGGCGCGATTGGAAATGGCACTTGAAACATTCAATTAAAACAATTGAAAAATTTGAAGAGCTGACCGGAATAAAATTTCCGGAAGAGGAAAAGAAACAACTCGAAGAAACAAAAGGAAAATTTCCACTCTCCATCACCCCCTACTATCTCTCCCTAATAAAAAAAGAAAATTTCAGGAACGATCCTATTTACAAACAATCATTTCTGGATAATAACGAATTAAAAGTGACCCAACACGAAATGGGCGATCCGCTTTCTGAAGATACAGACAGTCCGGTTCCCGGCATCACTCACCGATATCCGGATCGTGTACTTTTTCACGTAAGCAATGTTTGCGCAATGTATTGTCGTCACTGTACACGTAAACGAAAAGTAGGAGATACAGATTTTGTTCCCGGAAAATCGCAGGTCGAAATCGGGCTTGATTACATTCGAAATACTCCACAGGTACGTGACGTACTACTTTCAGGAGGCGATCCTTTCCTGCTTTCGGATGACTATCTGGATTGGATTCTCACCGAATTGCGCAAAATTGAACATGTCCAGGTAATCCGGATCGGTACACGCACTCCCGTTGTACTGCCTTACCGCATTACCGACAATTTGGTTAACATGCTGAAAAAGCATCATCCTATATGGATCAACACGCACTTTAATCATCCCCGTGAAATCACTTCATCATCGAAGCAAGCCGTCAGGAAACTGGCCGATGCAGGTATTCCTATGGGAAACCAATCTGTTTTGCTGGCCGACGTAAACGATTGCCCGCGAATAATGAAAGATTTGTTACATAAATTAGTTGCAAACCGCGTGCGTCCTTATTATCTTTATCAGTGCGATTTGTCAGAAGGCCTTTCACACTTCCGCACACCAGTTGGAAAAGGAATTGAAATAATCGAAAGCCTCATTGGTCACACCAGTGGTTTTGCAATACCTACTTATGTTATCGACGCTCCCGGTGGCGGTGGTAAGATACCCGTAATGCCCAACTATATCATTTCATGGTCCACCAACCGGGTTATTTTGCGAAATTATGAGGGTGTAATTACATCATACAAAGAGCCTGACAATTATCAGCAAACCAATTGTGACAGGAACTGCGACAAGTGCAATCTGGAACTTGATTTGCAGGAAGGACACGAAGAAAATGCCATTGGAATAGAAAAATTACTATCGGATTATGACGATGCTATTTCATTGATCCCATCAGACAACGAACGCATTCAAAGAAGAGACGACAATGGACAAGAGTGAAATTCTGGGAAAAACGGCAATCCAACACGGACCTGAGAGTAACCGGATTTATTTAATGCATTTCTGGCCGTCGGATTACCCCGATATTATAGAGAAACTGGATGCTTTGGCAAAAGACAATGGTTATTCCAAAATCTTTGCCAAGGTACCATCCCGCTTCGCACCGAAATTCCGCATGTCGGGTTATGAAACCGAAGCCATTGTGCCGGGTTTTTTCCACGGCAATGAAGATGCCCTCTTTATGGTCAAATACCTGGATACGCAAAGAAGAATTGCAGATGCCGGGGAAATGAATGCATTTCAGGAAATACTGCTTACAGAGATCAGCAATGACATTCCTCCTCTGGACGACACTTATTTAATAAGATTAATGACTCCGGAAGATACTGAAGAAATGACGGAAGTTTTTGCACAGGTATTTGAAAGCTATCCCTTTCCCATTTTTGATACCGGATTTCTTAAAAAAGAAATGGGTAATGAAACACGCTATTTCGGAGTATATCAGAACGGAAAGCTGGTTGGCATTAGTTCTGCCGAATGTGATGATCAGTTGAAAAATGCAGAAATGACAGATTTTGCAGTATTGCCTTCCCAGCGAGGTAAGAAAATTGCCATTCATTTGCTAAGGGCCATGGAGGATTATCTTAAGGACCAGGGATTCAAGTCATTTTACACGATTGCCCGGTTGAATTCACCTTCAATGAACAAAACATTCATGAACAACCATTACCGGTATACAGGAACGCTAATCAACAATACCCAGATTGGTGGCAAAATAGAAAGTATGAATGTATGGTATAAAACAGTTTGAACTGATCGTGACAGAATTGCTAACAAATATAAGACCATTGAGCAGCAATTCTGACTTTACAAATAATTCTAACTACCGGAAAACGTCAGTTTTGAAAAAGAACTGACGTTTTTTTAAATCTCTTTCTTCAATGCATATCATTGATTTTATTATCATCTTCATTTACATAATTGCGATGTTAATGGTGGGGCTGTGGTTTCACCGCAAAAATAAAACCTCTGAAGATTATTATGTAGGAGGTCGAAAAATGACCCGTTGGCATTTGGGTCTTTCGGTGGTGGCCACCGATGTAGGAGGAGGTTTTTCTATAGGTTTGGGCGGACTGGGTTTTGCCATGGGACTTTCAGGATCATGGATTCTTTTCACCGGCCTCATTGGTGCCTGGCTGACATCGGTAGTATTAATCCCCCGCGTTTACAAAATAGCCTTTTCAAATAAATTCCAGACCTTTCCGGAAATGCTGAGTCATCATTACGGAAAGCATGTTGCCTTCTGGGCTGGTATTATCAGTGCCATAGGTTACCTTGGATTCACCAGTAGCCAGATTCTGGCAGGCGCAAAACTCACCTCAGGAACAATTGATGGCTTAACAGTCAATAATGCAGCAATGATAATGGGAGTTATAGCAATTGTTTATACAGCACTGGGTGGCATAAAAGCAGTAATATATACCGACACCATTCAATGGACCATTTTGCTATCAGGTCTTACCTTTGTTGGGGTCCCATTTGCGCTTCACAGCATTGGAGGAATTGAGGTCTTGCGTAATTCTGTGGATCAGGAGATGCTGCAACTTACCAA
The DNA here is from genome assembly GCA_041642395.1 of Marinilabilia sp. GTDB lineage: Bacteria > Bacteroidota > Bacteroidia > Bacteroidales > Marinilabiliaceae > Marinilabilia. The sequence continues at coordinate 3,659 of JBEPWN010000113.1, forward strand.
CATAAAATGGTCGGTAATCGTAAACTGGGCCTTTTCCATCATTCCGATCTGGTTTATCGGGATGACCCTTTATCAACGAATTTATGCCGCTTCATCTCAAAAAGAAGCGCAAAAAGCATGGTTCCTGGCGGGTCTGTTTGAATATCCGGTAATGGCTTTTCTTGGAGTTTTTCTGGGCCTTCTGGCAAAAGTATCGGTTGATCAGGGCATCATTCCGCTGGCTGAAGCGGGCGGTATCGACAATGAAACTGCAATGCCTATGATGTTAAAATACGTACTGCCAACAGGAGCATTGGGAGTAATTCTGGCTGCATACTTCTCGGCTATTCTGTCGACCGCCGATAGTTGCCTCATGGCGTCATCAGGCAATTTTGTCCGCGATATTTTTAAAGTAAAAAAAGACAAGAATACCCTGAAGGTATCTCAAATTATGACATTTGTACTGGGATCGCTGGCACTGGGTCTTGCATTATATATGCCAAGCGTTCTTGAATTGATGCTCTTGTCATATTCATTTATGGTAAGCGGATTATTGGCTCCGGTGGTTGGATTTATCTTCTTTAAAAAGCCTAAGCCCCAGGCCGGAATGCTATCCATGGCAGCGGGAATGCTGGTGTTTGGTTTTTTTCATTTCGCAGGGATCGAACTGCCTTATGAATATGCTCCGGTAGTTCCGGGTGTATTGGCATCCTTACTGGTGCTTTTCATTGTGCAAAAGACAGCCCCGGAAATCCAATAAAAAAGCCAGTACATATTCTGTTTAAATTTCAGTATTTCCTTCCGGTTCAAAATCATCAGTAATCAGAGGCACTTCATCGCCGGCGGTTGTTTTAATTTCAAGCATTTCTATAAGAAGATCAAGGGCTTCCCCAACCATCATCAACTCACTGGCTGATAAACCTTTCAGCTTTTGATCCAATCGCTGTTGAAGCAAATCCGGGGTTCGCTCCAAAAGTGCGTCTCCCGATGAAGTAAGAGTAATATGCATAACCCGCTTGTCGCCCGACTTAGGCAAACGCGCCAGGAATCCTTTTTTTTCCAGCCGCCCAATAATGCCTGTCACCGTACTTGAGTTTAGATTCAGATGATCTCTGATGGAACGTTGAGTGGCCTGATAGCCAGGTGATGCTTTCAGGAAATCAAGGCAAAGTATTTGAGGTATGCTGACACCAAAATCCTTTTGTACTTTTTTGGATTCCAGATTGATGGAACGAACGATACGCCTGACTTTTATCAGAATGTCTTTGTAATCCATTGAAATTTAAATTATTTGGCTGCTGAAAAAGTCAGCATCTCAATTTTTGATCCTTTTATTTGATGTTCTTTTTGGCATTCCGCGTGTCGCCGAAGCTTTAGCGTTTCACCTTCGGCAAGCCTTCGGCGACCGATGGGAGGCACTGCCCCAAAAAGGAACCAAAAAGGTCTAGTCCGCTTAAACCTATCTTCCCGCGAAAGCCAAAATTTCCGGCCATTGCGCAAGCCCTTGAAAGTCGCCCATTTTGGCTTCCCGCCATTCGCCGGCCCGGAAAGCGGACATGCCACCGCGTCTTTAAATTGTGAATCTTTTTTAATCACAAAAGAATTCATTCGATTAATAAGATGGTAACAATTTTCCTTCTCGAGTGCACACTTAATTTAAGAGTTGCTTAAAATCCCTTGCACTTTAAAGAAAAATTTTTACACATTATTCAGCAAGCTCTAAATAGCAACCACTTTTTTAGTCAATGTAAAAATTTCAGCAGGGGCATACCTGTTGGTCAGTTTTACGTTGCACTTTTCTTTTAATCCTTCAAATGCGGCAAGTGCTATTTCCGGACGGTTATTGTCGGCCGACAAATGTGAGAGAAATACTATTTCCAGATTATGCCCACCATATTGATCCAGCAAATCAAATGCCTGTTTGTTGGAAAGATGCCCAAATTCCGATGCTACCCTGTTTTTTAAATGCCAGGGATAAGCTCCGTTCCACAACATATCCTCATCATAATTAGATTCCAGAAAAATAGCCTGGCATTCAGAAAAATGTTGTGTAACATTATCACAAGCCTCACCAATGTCAGTCATTACACCCACATTTATTTCATCATGCTCAATCCTGAAACTGCAAGGCTGAGCTGCATCATGTTGCTTTAAAAAAGTATGAATCTTAAATGCTCCCACTTCCACAACATCACCCGGTTCAAAATTAACAATTTTCTTTGGTCGATTGGGTCCCCAGCTCTTTTCAAACGAAGCGGGAGTCATATACACAGGTATATCCAGTTGTTTACTCAATACTCTCACTCCCCGGAAATGATCGGCATGTTCATGTGATATAAAAACTGCACGTATCTTTGATGCGTCCAGCCCCCGTTCTTTCATGCGTTCCAGCACCTGACGCCGGCTGATTCCTGCATCAACCAGTATGGCATCATGATCGTTTCCTATGTAATAACAATTTCCATTGCTTCCTGATGCAAGCGCACAAATTTCAATCATTGCATTTATTTTATATCAAACTCTAATTGAGAAGCTCCAACGTACCGGGTTAAATAATCGCCCAGCATTTCGAGTGTTTCCTTAAGTTGAATTGTTTCACCGTAAAAGGACGGAATCATCATCAGCACACGGGATGTATGCTCATCAATAAGTGTTCGCTCTGAATCACTGGTGGGTGTTCCGAATGCTCCGTTTTTATCACGAAAAACCGGCAAATTTTCAATATTCAGTTCACCTCGTCCAATACCTGAATAAAGCTCTCCGGTCTTCCCTTTTCCAAAGCTGATATTGCCTTGGATTTTATCCCAATCATATCCGCAAATTGAATAACCGGTACTTACTGAAACCATATTTAAACAATCAACCACCGTATTAACATGGTTCAATCCTTTTCTATTACTGATTCGCCTCAGCAGGGACTCTGCAGCAGGACGATATCGATTTGGATCCTTACCCAGCTCCCTGTAAGCTGTCTTCACCATTTTTATGGCAGGCCGGTTTCGAATGCTTTCCGCATCCAATTCACCTTCAATTCCACTGATCAGATTACTCATTGCCACATTCAGTCCATCATTCCCGGCTGATACTGTTACTTTTGACATTAGAATGCCAATTTTGAGACCAGGAAAAACTTGTGCTATTTCGGGTTTAACAGTAATTTCGGGCAATAACATTTTTGCACTATTATATTTAGCATTTACTAACTTTGCTAAAATACCATTTTTTTTGGACTCTTAACTGACAGTTGAGCACAACATAGGCAATTCTTTTAATATTAATCACTATTGTCCGGAGAAACTTATTTTTTGAAAAAAGATTGCTTCCCCGAAGGGTCGGGGCAAGCTCAATTGCTACCAATGACGCTGTTCAACAGGTTTTATGAAGGGTGGAGGGGGGCTGATTTTCGGCAATGCTGAAAATCACCCCTCAAAATCCTGCAAAGTCCTGTCATTGGTAACGTAGTGAAGCAATCTAATCTTTTAACCGGACACCAATGATTATTAATCCCGAAAAAATGATGTGCCGGCAAACCAAAGATCACATATAAACAAAAGCAAAAAAACTAAAACACAATTATTAGTCAATTCCTTAAACTTAATGACATGGTCGTTAGTTATATGATTTTGCACTCAATAGATCATCAAAAAAAGCCTAAACGTAGAGACGCAATAACCTTAACAATTAAGAGATAGAGTGAACTAAAGCAATCTTTTTTCGATATAGAAGTTTACTCAGTCAGCAAAGATATTTTTTTAATTATCAGAAAAACAAAAAAAAATATGCCACTCAACTTTCCAAAATCAATTGAAGCAATCCTTTTCGATATGGATGGTGTATTGTACGATAGTATGAAAAACCATGCACAAACCTGGGTGGAGGCATTCAAAAAATCCGGAACAGACTATCCGGTTATAGATGCTTATGTCAATGAAGGCCGTAGAGGGGAAGAAATTATCAAACAGGGGATCCAAAAAATTGAGAACCGGGAAGCCACGGAGGAAGAAATAAACAATATTTATAAGGAAAAAACCCGTTTGATGCATAACGCCGCCAAAGCCGATATGGTACCTGGCATGAAGG
>JBEPWN010000114.1:0-7683 GCA_041642395.1 Marinilabilia sp.
TGCAAACCAACAATTGATTTTAGCAATACTGTTTTCCCTGATCCGCTTTGCCCAATAATGAGATTGGTTTTTCCTGGTTCAAATATGGCAGTAATATCTTTCAGTACTGCTGTATCGTCAAATGATTTATAAATATTCTTTACTTCGATCATGCCAATAATAATTGAGTTAGAATAAGATTAAACAACAGAATCTGAATGCTACTCACAACTACTGCACGGGTACTGGACTTTCCAACTTCAAGTGATCCCCCGCTTGTGTAATATCCCCAGTATCCGGAAATTGAAGCTATGAGAAATCCAAAAACAACAGATTTTAAAAGAGAATAAGTCACGTAGAAAGGGATAAAGGCATATTGAATTCCGTAAACATATTCTGCGGATGGTACTACCCCTGTTACAGAACCAGCGATCCATCCACCAAATATACCAATCCCCATACTGACAGAAACCAGAAAAGGATTTATGAATATCATAGCCACTACTTTGGGTAAAACAAGATACCCTGCAGAATTAATCCCCATCACATTAAGAGCATCAATTTGTTCAGTAACACGCATTGTTCCAATTTCAGAAGCAATATGCGAGCCTACTTTTCCGGCCAGAATCAGCGAAACAATTGTTGACGAAAATTCCAATAGAATGGTATCACGAGCTGCAACACCTACAGCATAACGTGGAATCAAGGGCATTTCAATATTGTAAGCTGTCTGTAGTGTTATTACAGCACCTATAAACAAGGAAATGATAGCCACGATGCCCAGTGATCCTACACCAAGATCATCCACTTCTTTAATAATTTGCCGCAAAAAAATCCTGTGCTTGACAGGACGACCAAACATCCTGCGAACAAAAAGAAAATACCGGCCGGTATGAAACAAAAAAGTCATTGTACAAATTTTTTCTAAAAATAGTAACTAATTTAGTGGAATGAAACATTACATTTAAACCAGCTTCAACAAAAAGATGCTTGAGGACTATTAATCAATTGATAACATCAAATAAATAAAAAAGATGAAAAGCAACACATTTTGTGTCATCATGGCCGGTGGAATCGGCAGCCGGTTTTGGCCGCTTAGCAAAACAAGCAGTCCGAAACAATTTCTTGATATTTTGGGTACCGGAAAAAGCTTGCTTCGTCAAACTTTTGAACGATTCAGCCCGCTATGCCCCAATGAAAATATTATCGTTGTAACAAGCGGTGATTATGGAAACAAGGTGCTGGAACAATTACCCGAACTAAAACCAGAACAAGTATTAACAGAGCCCTTTCGCCGGAATACCGCTCCGTGCATTGCCTTTGCGAATAAATGGATCGAGGAACGAGAACCCAATGCTAATATTGTGGTTACGCCAGCAGACCATTTAATTATTAACGAACAGGAATTTCACAAAGCAATACAGCAAGGCCTTGAATTTGTAAATACCAATGAAGCCCTTTTAACTTTAGGCATCAAACCACACCGGCCAGAAACAGGATACGGTTACATTCAGGCTGGCGCAGACAGTCATGACAATAAATCTTTTAATAAGGTAAAAACATTCACTGAAAAACCAAATGCTGAACTCGCCCGCGTATTTTTTGAAAGCGGTGAATTTTTCTGGAATTCAGGTATTTTTATATGGAAATTGCCAGCTATAAACAAAGCTTTTGATCGTCACTTGAATGAGGTAAAACAACTTTTCACTCCACTAAAAACCACTCCTGAAACCAACAAAAAGCAACTTGAGGATATATATTCAGAATGCAAAAACATCTCAATTGATTACGGGATCATGGAAAAAGCAGATAACGTATATGTTGAAACTGTTAATTTTGGATGGTCAGATCTCGGAACATGGTCTTCCCTTTACGAATATGCGGCTCAGGATAAAGAAGGAAACGCAGTAATAAATGGCCAAACTTTATTATACGATACCAGTGGCTCAATTATTAACGTACCTGAAAATAAAGTTGCAGTTGTACAAGGATTAACAGATTATATTGTCGTTGATTCCGGAGATGCCCTGCTTATTTGTCCCAAACAAAACGAACAACAAATACGTCAGTTCACCAGTGATATCAAAACTGAATTTGGAAAAGAATAGACATATTCAATAAGAAATAAAGATAGATTCATAAAAAAAACCCGGTTGCCCGGGTTTTTTTTATGAATCTATCTTTATTTCTTAAATATTAAAATTGCCATAAATCATGCTCCCATTGAAAAATATCATCCTCAATTTTTTTAGATTCAAGTATGGCTTCTTTTCCAACAGTATATTCCTCAATATTTCTATTATCAAACACATTGGCTTCTTGCACAATATAACTGCCGAAATATCTTTTAATAAAAATATCATCAAAACTTCTTCTTTGAGAATCGTTCATGGAATTAAATACTTCATGCTGAGCAAACAATTCCCGAGCTTCAGGAAAATAAATCCAGAAAGCCTGCCGTTTTACGATTGCACCTGCATCATCGCCAGCTCCTTCTGCATCATCCATTACGTATTCACGTATGGGACAAATTCCAAGAATACGAACATCCAATCTTGAGTAATTACGATCGAAATACCAGATTTCTTTTACCATCATCTGCTTTACCTGATGTGTCTGCGCTCCCCGAAGCACTTCTTGTTCCTCTGTGGTACCATCTGCCTGCTCAATAATAACATTCTCGGCCCCCGCTCCCATGGCCTTCAATATTTCATCTTCAGTAGTCAGACGGGTAGTAAATTCATCATCAGTATTGGTGGAATAGGCAGCAAGATCTCCTAATACACCATCACCTGGTTCGCCAATGACTCCCTTCAGAATTAAATCTATAAGACTATAACGACCATCCATAGGTGTTGTGGGATAATAAAGGGGCAAATTCATTTTTTCTCTGAGGTCGATAACCCTCCATACCTTTTTAGCCCATAATACATCTGCCTCCCTAATACTGGGATAGGGAACCGGACTGCGGTTAACAACATGTTGTTTCTCAAACAACCCGTCAATAACATCCTCTTGTGCATTTGAAGTAACAAAACTCCCGGCACTAAAAATACATATTAACCCGAAAATAAGAAGCTGCTTTCTCATCGTATAATTTTTTTACTATTCAAATTCTTAATTCAATGTGAAATTAATAGAGCCAAGGTCCCTTGTTGTTCCATCCGGTCCCTGAGCTTTAATATTATTAATCATTACCGCACTTCCTACTCCCGAACCTTCAATCAATTCTTTTTGTTCAGCTGTAAAACTTGCACTTTCGCTATCGGCCTGCCTCAAGTACCCACTTCGGATCGTTGAGACCGAAAAACTGGTAACACGAAAAGTGAGGTCAAAATCAAAATTATCCATTTTAGCAATTACCGCTCTTTGTGCCATCAAAAGATTCCTTCCGATATTTCCGCCACGCATGCCTGCTACACTAGCGATTGGATCGGGAACTCTTTTGATTCTAAAAGGTTGACTTCCCAAATTCTGAACCTCATTATTAATACGAGCTCTGACTGTAATAATAGATTCCCGCCCGGCTGAACCGGAATTCGGTGAAACGATATATTGATTTCCCTTCTTCACTCTCCGGGCATTAGTAATCCTAACATCAAGAGATTCACTCGGTATCCCTGGAACAGATATTTCAACAGGATTTTCTACTCCTTCATAAAATACATTCATTTTTGTTGGAGAAATAACAACGTTTGGTTGTGAAACCAAATAATTACCACTGACAGGATATGTTCTGGGATTACCATCGGGTCCCATCACTGAAATTTCACCACTCCAGCTTTTCTCTCCGGTAGTATTCGCCGGGATACTTAAAACACCCCGCCCGTTTTTTACATCCCTCACTTTACCATTTATAGTAACAACAGGTGGCTGTGTGGTATCTCTCGCAGCCAACATAATTTCCGCATAATATTCACCGCCCCGGATAACATACTCAGACCTGGGTATAACCAGGGGTTCGATGCTGTTAAACTTAAACGAACCTTCGTCAATCTTTCCAAATAAATATCTTACGATATCAGACTCTATATTTCTAACTTCACTCTGCAACTGACTCATTAAAGCCATACTGGCAGACATAGGTAAATGCTCAAATTTTTCACTCTGCCATGATTTTTGACCACTTTTTGCAGAATACTTAGGATCTTGTGGAGTTAATGTCCTGTCCAGCAAATTAATTAATGCTGTATCAGCTTCGTCAACAATTGATTTAAGAACATCACGGTAATACATCATATGTTCTTTTAACTTTTCACTCCGCTCTCCACCCTTTTCGGTTATCATTACCTGTGCAGCCACATCCTGATTATCCAGGGATGTATAATTATCAGGTGTAGCCTCTGGTCCATCAACCGTTTGAACTATTTTTTCTTTTAGCCCCTGTATGTGACGATAAAGACTATCTGCATGTTGTTTTATCCGTTGCGCCTCTAAATAATTCTTTTCGACTTTAGCTTCATTGCTGGCATAAACACTGGCAAACTCAGAATACAACATTTCATTTTTCTTCTCCATCGAATCGATGGTTTTCTTTATACTCTCGTCCACCAGAATAAATGCCTGAAGCAATTCTCCGGAAACATTAAGAGCCAGCATCGCCGTGAGAAAAAGATACATCATTCCGATCATCTTTTGTCTGGGCGTTTCAGGACAGTTACCTCCACTCATATCAAAATAATATCTTTTGGGTTATTACTTCCTGAATTATTTATGATCACTTCCCATGTTCATAGCACTGAGCATATTTCCATAAATAGTGTTAAGCTCACTAACAGATTGATTCAACTTGCCCATTTCCTCTTTATAAACGCGAGCCTCCTCTACCGATTGCCCAAATTGATCATTTATACTTCCCAGTTTGTCAGTAACACCTTTTGATGCTTCCATTTGGGCAGTAAAAGTTTTCAATTGCATTTCATACACAGAGTTAATGGAAGAAAGCTGGCGATTGGCATCATCTAAATGCTGATTATAGCTTTCTGAGCTACTGACTAATTGCCCGGAATTTTCTGTCATTGACTGACTGAAATTTTTATAGCTTGCTACCAGTTCTTCTCCTGAACTTTTAATGTCGCGAACAAGATTATCACTGGCAACAGACATATTATCAGCCATTTTTTTGCCGCTTTCCGAAACACTTTGAGCCACAGACGCATAACTGCCGCTTAAAGTATCCATTTCCTGAGCACTCTTAGACGAAGAATTGGATAATTTATTTACTGATTCAGAGGCCAACTTCATACTTTGAAGATAGCTTTCCGTAGCAAAAGATGCATCACTCAAGTCAGATAATTGGCCCGTTGTTGCAGTAAGCTTTTTAATACCTTCGCTTAATTTCTCTACTACTTCAGAATCCAAAGTTCCACTGGCAATAAGAGCTGCTAAATCACTTCCGTTGCCATTACCATTGCCATTGCCGTTACCGTTGCCATTTCTTGACCGGTCATCAGAAGAAGCATCCAAACCAACAAGTTCGGGATAAACAAGGCTCCAATCAGGCATTTCATGTGGAGGTTCAAAGGCCGAAAGAAAAAATATCACAACTTCAGTTCCCATTCCCACAATTAACATTTCACTCGCATAGGGGTAATGCTGAATTTTAAATAACGCTCCAAGCAATACTAATGCAGCTCCCCAACCATAAACCTTTCCCATTACCTTTTTGTAGGCAGGGCTTTGTACAAATTCCGAAAGACTCATAGATTTTATTTTTTTCTTTTCCGATCCTTAAATACTAATTTCCTATATAATCCCTCACACATCGAAAACCGATGTATGATTTAGCCGAATCCTGATACTCATAAGTCCGGATTCCATTCTGCAAAAAATATCCGATATCTTTCCAGGAGCCTCCACGAATAACTTTTCGTTTCATAACTTCCGGATCATCAGGTCTTGCATTGTATTTATAAGTAGGACTCATATCGTGCATGAATCCATATGAAGATTCATCATAAGAACTTGAAGTCCACTCTGCAATATTTCCAGCCATATCAAACAAACCAAAATCATTAGGAGCAAAACTGGCTACTGACATTGTATACATCCCACCATCATCACCATAACGTCCGCGCAGCGGTTTAAAGTTTGCGAGAAAACACCCCTGATTATTCCTTGTATAATATCCTCCCCATGGATATTTGTTTTGGTCGAGTCCTCCCCGGGCAGCATATTCCCATTCAGCTTCGCTTGGCAGGCGATAATTCATAACAACAGGCTCTCCTTTACTCATTAAATAATTATTAAGCAATTGAGTTCGCCATATAGCAAATGCAGATGCCTGCTTCCAGTTCACTCCAATTACAGGATACTCATCAAATCCAGGATGCCAGAAATACTTTTCAGTAAGCGGCTCATTAAAAGAATAAGTAAAATCTGCAATCCAGGCAAGGGTATCGGGATACACCAACACCTGATCACTCATAATAAATGCTGAACGGTCATTGATTTCACGTTCTTCACCAAACTGGTCGTAAGCAATACCTTCATATTCTTTGGTATCAAAGTTATACCGGTTGGTTTTTTTCGCAGCTTGCTGGAGGTCTACCCACTGATAGTCATACACCAATTTACGAGTATCGACTTCCTTGCGTCGAAAGAACCGCTCGTTTTCAGGCAGAAACATTTCCTCCAGAATGGCTGAATACTCTTCATCATCCCACTCAATCGGCTCATTCCAGTCGAGATAAGGTGGATCAATGGGATTACCAAACTGATCCTCAGTAATTACAAACTCCTCGAATTGATCACCCAGCATCCTGCGGGCAATAGAATCACGCACCCAGTTAACAAACTGACGGTATTCAGAGTTGGTAATTTCAGTTTCATCCATCCAAAACGATGGAACCGACACTGTTCTCTTCTGAGAATTCATCGAATAAGCCATGTCTTCGTCGGCAGGTCCCATATTAAAACTTCCTTGTGGAATAAAAATCATCCCAAAAGGATCAGGTTCATAAAAAGACGCTTTTCTGGATACTCCGACAAGTTCTCCACCGCCGGATTTGCCACATCCGCTTAAAACTGTGACTGCAATAACACTCAGGGCAAGTACTTTCTTCATAGTATTTCGGATAATCAATTATATTCGTATTAATTTACAAAAACCTCACACTTTTATATCGTTTCTTTTGCTTGTCAAGATTCAAATCAAAAGAATAACCTATCATTATTTCATGTGACCCATGACTTCCAGCTTTTGACAATCCTGATGTTGTAATATCATAGCTGTAACCTGCTTTGATTCCGTTTCCCAAATAAAGACCGGCCAATAAAATGATGGCATCCTGATAACGATAAGAAATACCGGCCCAATATTTATCACGAAAATGAAAATTCATATTTACATCTGTCTGCCAGCTTCCTCCTCCATGCCTCACAAAAAAGGAAGGCTGAAAATCAATGCCTCGCTCCTTAAGATGAAAAGTATATCCGCCCGAAAGAAACAAAGATCGGTGAACATATACGTATAAATCATCATGAAAGTTTGGTTCGGGCGAAAATAAATGTTGTAATCCGATGCCGGCATACCACCTTAAATTCTGATAGTAAGCACCTAATCCAAAATCGGGTGCGAAACCACTCAACTTTTCAGTGGGAACTGATGGATCATTTCCTTCATGGTAATCACTATCCGGAATATAAGTCCCGGTTCCATCAAAACTCTGACTAATAACAGCTGCAGAAACACCTATTCCCAAT
>JBEPWN010000115.1:0-7678 GCA_041642395.1 Marinilabilia sp.
AGGGATGACACAATTCGAAATTGAGAAAAAATTTTTAAAAACCGAATTCAACATAAATTGCAGTGGCCGTTTGGTTGATCTTTCTTCACCTGTGGTAATGGGCATCATTAACATTACTCCCGATAGTTTTTACAAAAACAGCCGGGTACAGGCTATGGACCAGATTGTGATGCGTGTGGAGCAAATACTCGGTGAAGGCGGACGCATTGTTGATATTGGTGCTTATTCTTCCCGTCCCGGTGCAGAACATATTTCCCGGGAAGAAGAAGGGCAACGTCTGTGGCCGGTTTTAGAATTAATTCGGGAGTATTGGCCCGATGTGATCATTTCGCTGGACACATTTCGGGGTGGTATTGCCGAAAAGGCTGTAGGTGATTTTGGTGTGGATATGATCAATGATATTTCGGGTGGAACATTGGATCCCTTAATGTTCGATGTGGTGAGCCGGTTGAATGTTCCTTACATTTTAATGCACATGAAAGGAACACCTTTTGATATGCAAATCAACCCTCAATACAGAGATGTTACCGGAGAAGTTATTTTATATCTTGCTGAAAAAATTGACCGGCTGCGTGAAAGAGGTGTTTCTGATATTATTGTGGATCCCGGCTTTGGCTTTGCAAAAAACATTGATCATAATTTTCAACTGCTTCATGATCTGGAACAATTTAAAATGTTTGAAATGCCTCTGTTGGTTGGATTCTCGCGCAAATCAATGATATCTAAAGTTCTTAATGTTGGTTCGGATTTCGCCCTTAATGGGACTACAGTGCTCAATACCATCGCTTTAACAAAGGGCGCTAATATTTTAAGAGTCCATGATGTGAAAGAAGCGGTAGAATGTGTTAAATTAGTGTCAAAAACATTGTTGTAGAGAGATATAATTATGCTTTCTAAAAATGATGAAGTTTATGGGTTTTTTGATAAACACCGATGCACTATTCCGGAAAAAAGAAGAATTAATATATACTGGTGAAAACAATGCTGGCAGAGGCTCGGACGGGTTAAGTTTTAAAAGAAATCCTCTGATCATTCTATTATTGTGAACAAAATTATACTGATAATAAACACTTATTATGACCTTTTTGGAAATACGGTTCATCGATCTGGTTGACATATTTCTCGTTGCCTACCTTATGTATCATCTCTACAAGTTGATCAAAGGAACGGTAGCGCTGAATATATTTTTCGGCATTTTCGCCTTTATTGTGCTTTGGCTTCTGATCAAAGCATTAAATATGGAATTGTCTTCCACTATTCTTGATAATTTTGTCAATGTTGGGGTTATCGCCATTATTGTTGTATTTCAGCAGGAAATACGACGTTTTCTTCTGCTATTGGGAAGCCGGTATAATTTGCACAATAAGTTTTCCTTTGATCGTTTTTTCGAGAGTAAATCTGCGGGTATGATGAACATCTATATTAAACCGGTTGTTCAGGCTTGTGAAGATTTTGCCAGGTCAAAGACAGGTGCATTGCTTGTCATTACCAAGAATTCCGAATTGCTTGATTTTGTGCATACCGGCGAGTTGCTTAATGCCGTTATTTCCCGAAGATTGCTGGAGTCTGTTTTCTTTAAGAACAGTCCATTGCACGATGGGGCTGTTATTATCAATCGCAATAAAATAAAGGCTGCCGGATGTATTCTGCCGGTTTCTCAAAATATGGAACTGCCTAAACGTTTCGGACTTCGGCACCGGGCCGGAATGGGTATTACAGAAGCAACAGACGCTGTAGCTATTGTTGTTTCCGAAGAACGGGGACGTATTAGTTTTTTCCAAAACGGTCGGGGGGAATATAATATTTCCATAGAGGAACTTGAAAAGAGACTTGTAGCAGCCGGATTAACAAATTAAACCATTAAAATGATTGACTCACTCATTACCGAATTGCCTGAATATGGTGAAGGATGGTTGCTGTCACTTGATACCATGCAGTATTTGGAATTGATCCTGATATTGATTCTATTGTTCTTCGGATGGTGGTTTAGTCGTCCTAGCCGTATCAGCAGTGATGTTTCCGATACTAAGCGGGTTATATTTGTAACTCTTTTTTGGATTGGCAGGGCTGTGCTTATTGTTTTGCTTTCCTTATGGGTTTTGAGTGTTTTAGGTCTCAATATCAGGGAGTTTTTTGGTACTCCCGTAATATCAATTGCAGGCAAGGTGCCCGTTTCACCATTTATGGTGTTAACTCTTATTGTTGGATTATATTTACTGATTGTCTTCAATAAGCTTATTAAGCGGTTGATTATAAAGGCTTCCGAAAGGTGGAAGTTCGATAGAACCATTGTACGACAGTTGCGGCGTTTTGCGATGTTGCTTCTTTTTGTTGTTTTAGGTAATGTATGGCTAAAACTTGCCGGATCTTTCATTATTGGCATTTTTCAGGACGACCTTTTTTCCGTTAATGATGTCTCCATCACAGCCGGCGTTCTTATTTATCTTTTGTTAATACTTTATGGTATCTCCATTGGAATGCGGCTGATCGAGGTCATCTACACCCGGCATATTTTGTCGAAAGGATTAAATATGGGGCAATCCAAAACTGTTTTCCAGTTGCTTAAATATGCTCTTTGGGTAATTGCAATTATTTTTCTTCTTGATTCTGTTGGGCTTAATATTACCGTATTGGTGGCTTCGTCAGCTGCCCTGCTTGTTGGGTTGGGATTTGGTATTCAGGGCTTGTTTAATGATTATATTTCCGGATTGGTTGTATTATTTGAAGGATTGATTAAAGTGGGCGATGTGGTTGAAATTGAATCCGAACTTATAGGACGGGTGATGGATATTGGTTTGAGAACTTCTAAAATATTAACCCGCGATAACATCATTATGATTGTGCCCAATCATAATTTCGTAGGAGATAATGTTATTAATTGGAGTTACAATGAGCCACGAACCCGTTTTCATGTGGACGTCGGAGTAGCATATGGTTCAGATGTCAGGTTGGTGGAGAAATTATTGATAGAGTCTGCTCTGGAGCAGCATGAAGTGATTCCCAAACCTGTACCTTACGTTTTTTTTCGGGATTTTGGTAATTCCTCTCTGGATTTCAGGTTGTTTTTTTGGGTGGAAGAGGTTTTTTACGTGGAGCGTCTTAAAAGTAAGATCAGGTTTTCTATTGATGAAAAGTTCAGAGCAAATCATGTACAGATTCCTTTTCCTCAACGCGATCTGCATTTAAAAAGCGGATGGGATAATTTTGAGAAAGGCAGATAAATACTGGGTGGTGGAGGACTATAAAAATTGTCCCGGGGAATCCTTTATTTGGTTGATCAACAACAGAATTTTAATGATATTGCTATCGGAAGTGACTAATAAAATCAGCAAATCAGATAAAAAAATATAATTATGAATGTAGCTATAAGTGGAATTACCGGTTTAGTTGGGGGTGCCTTATCTGACAGGTTGCTGGCCAATGATCATAGCGTGACTGGATTGGTACGTGAAGACTTTAAATCAGGAATACCACATTTGATAGAAAAACTGGATGGTATTGATGCAGTGGTGCATTTAGCAGGAGCCCCGTTGCTGAAAAGGTGGACTCCAAAATGGAAAGAAACCATTCTCAGGAGTAGGACCGATACAACCTCCATGCTGGTATCGGCGATGAATGAAATGCCTGTTCCGCCGTCAACCTTTGTTTCAGCATCGGCTGTTGGGATTTATGACACATTTGAAGTTCATGATGAGTACTCAACTGCATATGCTGATAATTTTTTGGCAGATGTATGTACAGCATGGGAAAATGAAGCAATGAAAGTTGACTCACAAAAAGTACGGTTATCGATTGTTCGTCTTGGTGTGGTTCTGTCTACCGACGGAGGAGCTTTAAAGCAAATGCTTCTTCCTTTTAAACTTGGCCTTGGAGGTGAAATTGGTGGTGGTTTACAACCTATGCCTTTTATTCACATTGAAGACCTGGTAAAAGGGATAGAATGGATAATTACTCACCCCGATAAAAAGGGTATTTTCAATATGGTGGCACCTCAAATGATTTCCAATGCTGAATTCACGAAGACACTCGCCTCAGTGCTCCATCGCCCTGCTGTTATGACTGTTCCCGAATGGGGTTTAAGGCTGCTTTATGGTGAGGCTGCTATGGTACTTACTACAGGGCAAAAAGTTATTTCCCATCGATTGAGCAAGGAAGGATTTCAGTTTGATTTTCCGGATATAGAAACAACTTTGTCGGATTTGTTGAAGAAATAGAAAAGGGCATTCTGATAATGGAATGCCCTTTTTGAATTAAACGTTTTGTTCGGATGTTTTCCGCTTTCGTTTCCATCCAGTGTTTACTTTTCTATTTGCTGAAATGGGATCTGCAATGATTTTAATGACATTTAGGATCTTGGATGATATTGCGTAATTGTATTTTTCAAATATTCTTTGTCGAGGTGTGTATAGATTTCTGTTGTGATAATCGATTCGTGGCCTAGCATTTCCTGAACTGCCCTTAGGTTTGCACCACCATCTATGAGGTGAGTGGCAAATGAATGCCGGAATGTATGCGGACTGATGTTTTTTTCGAGCCCCAGTTTCCGGGTAATATTTTTTATGATTGTAAAGATCATCACCCGGGATAATTTCTTGCCCCGTCTGTTCAGAAAAAGAATATCTTCATGGTCAGGATGGATATTCAGATTTCTACGGTATTCGCTTAAGTAGAGATTGATCTCTTTTATGGCTTTGGTACTTATCGGCACAAGGCGTTCTTTGCTGCCCTTTCCTTCAATTTTAACAAACCCTGATTCAAAGAAAAGATTTGAAATTTTCAGATCAATCAGTTCTGAAACTCTGAGGCCACAACTGTACAGTGTTTCAAGTATCGCTTTATTACGCTGGCCTTCCGGTTTTTTGGTGTCAATGGCATTAATAATAGTATCAATCTCTTCAACGGTGAGAATTTCAGGGAGCTTCCGGCCCACTTTTGGGGTTTCAAGAAGTGCTGTAGGATCTCTGTCTACCTTTTCTTCTATCAGCAAATATTTGTAAAACGACTTAATACCACTAATTATACGTGCTTGGGTACGAGGACTTATTCCACGATTATTAACCCATTCGATCATTTCTTTTAAGTGACTTAGCTTTACATCTTCCGGGCCTAAATCATAACCTTTATCTTTTAAAAATTGTACCAATTTAATAAGGTCTGTGATGTAGGCGTGAATAGAATTATCCGAAAGTCCTTTTTCAACTTTCAAATAATTTCTGAATCCACTAATTTCTGATTCCCAATTCATGATGATGTTTGTTTTATGTGAATGATTAATAGCGGGTTAGCAATTAATCTTTCTATTGCAAAAGATTCTTATTTGGTAAAGTTGCAATTTTTTTTCATGTATGTGCAAATATTCTATTAATTATTTTTGTTTTTTCTTACAAATATGTAATATATTGTTGAAACAGGTGAATCGCTTTTTTGTTTGATTCTCTTTCAATAATTTGTTGTTCAGTTGATTGAAAATCAATTTTACGCACATTTTTTTTTATTGTACTGATGTCGTATTTTTGCACCGTTTTAATAGCTGTTACTTATGAAAATATTCATTATCAACGGACCAAATTTAAATTTGTTAGGTGTTCGTGAACCTGATACCTACGGGGCTCAAACGTTCGAAGATTATCTTGGCATCTTACAAAACATTTTCACTTCTGCTCAGATAGAGTATTTTCAATCCAATGCAGAAGGTGAAATGATTAATAAATTACATGAGTATGGATTTGCTGACTATGGAATCATTTTGAATGCCGGTGCCTACACCCATACATCAGTAGCTTTAGCGGATGCCATATCAGCCATTGAAAGTCCGGTTATAGAGGTTCATATCTCTAATGTTTTTAGTCGTGAGTCTTTCAGGCATCACTCCTTTATTTCTCCTGTTTGCAGAGGTAGCATATCAGGATTTGGTCTGGATTCTTATCGTCTTGCAATCGAAGCTTTTTTGAAGTAATATAATAGCATTTTTAATAACATATCTGAAATTTTTAGAATGAAGAAGTTCACTAAAATTGTGGCAACCGTTTCCGACAAACGATGTGAAGTGGAATTTGTACGGGATCTTTTTGAAGCAGGAATGAATGTAGCTCGTCTCAATACAGCGCATCTGGATTTTGACGGGATCAATAAAATAGTAACCAACATAAGGGAAGTTTCTGAAGAAATTGCGATTCTTGTGGACACGAAGGGGCCTGAAGTAAGAACCACCATGGCAGATGGGGATATTGAACTCGTAATGGGATCTCACATTTTGCTGGCAGGTAACCCGGAAGAAAAAACCACCACCGATAAGATTTATGTCTCATATCCACATATTGTTAAGGATCTTTCGGTAGATACCCATATCCTTATTGATGATGGGGAGATAGATTTAAGGGTCATTGCCAAAACCAACGAAGGTCTCCGGTGTGAAGTTATGAATAACGCTGTTTTGGGTAGTCGTAAAAGTGTTAATGTTCCGGGGGTTCGCATCAATCTTCCATCGCTTTCTCAACGTGACAAAGGATTTATTCGTTATGCTATTGAAAATGATATCGATTTCATTGCTCATTCCTTTGTCCGGAATAAAGAAGATGTCCTTGAGATTCAAAAAATTCTTGATGAGCACGACAGTCTCATTAAAATAATTGCAAAAATAGAAAATCAGGAAGGTGTCGAAAACATTGATGAGATATTGTTGCATGTTCATGGTGTGATGGTGGCTCGTGGTGATCTGGGGATTGAGATCCCTCAGGAGAAGATCCCGGGATTACAGCGTCAGCTCATTCGTAAATGCGTAGAGGCAAAAAAACCTGTAATTGTGGCTACACAAATGCTGCACTCAATGATTAAAAATCCTCGTCCCACCAGAGCTGAGGTTACCGATGTAGCCAATGCCATATATTACCGTACTGATGCTATTATGCTGAGTGGTGAGACTGCTTATGGAGCTTATCCTGTAGAATCGGTTCAAACCATGTCTCAAATTGCCAGGGAAGTGGAAGCTGCCAAAGACAGCCGAAATGATATTCCCGTGGATGTGGTGAAACATGATATTACTGCCTACCTTGGTGACACAGCCGTAAAAGCATCCCGCGAACTTGATATCAAAACGGTATTAACTGACAGCCTTTCAGGAAAGACTGCCAGATATCTTGCTGCTTTCAGAGGCCCTAATGCCGTGATTGCCCTTTGTTACAATAAAAGAGTTGGACGAGAGCTTGCATTATCGTATGGTGTATTTCCCGAGCTTACTGAACCAGGTAGCTCAAAACATGAAATACTCAGAAATACGCTCGTCCGGTTGAAAGAGGTTCATAGAATGAGTAATGATGATCTGGTGGCATATCTGGGAGGAAGCTTCGGAATAGGTGGCGGAACCACCTATCTTGAAATTATTACACTTGAAGGGTTGATGAAAAAAACCACTCAATTTGCAGAGAAGAATTCGCAATGAATCTTTTTATTTCTAATCAATCGCCAATTTATCAAACAGTTAAATTGGCGATTTTTTTTGAGGCCTACCGAGGTCGCAAAAAAGTAGAAAAATTAGGCGCTTTGGTATTGTAAAATTGAAAAGAACCTTTATCTTTGCAACGCTTTAAAATCAAAGGAAAGCATATTCTGGTCTGGTAGTTCAGTTGGTTAGAATGTCGGCCTGTCACGCCGAAGGTCGCGGGTTCGAGTCCCGTCCAGA
>JBEPWN010000116.1:0-7660 GCA_041642395.1 Marinilabilia sp.
AAACAACTCTTCATTTTTCCCTTTATAGTTAAAATCGTGGGCCTGATGCTGCCCAAGTCCATAAAGAGCCTCATCTTCGGCAGATTCGAACACCTGGCGTATTTCATAACCCTTTACACCATCCACCTCCATAGAACTGATGGTTTTACCGCCATTTTGTTTTTCCTGAAGAATGAGTTTTCCTTCTTTATCAAAGAAACGAACTTCCCCCGTGCTCTGTGAAACCTTGGCGGTCACTTTAGCAGTGGAAAGAACAAGGTCGTCACCCTCTTCCATAACATCAAAATCAACAGTTTCATCCAATGGCAAAGCAATCAGACTCTCCTGGCTGCTAAAATCATCTGCAGCCGTTGCCGAAACTTTAATAATTTCATCCCCATAAGGTGTCAGGCGAATGGCTTTTACTGATTCTCCGGCCGGATTTTCGGGATAAACTGTAAGTCCGGCATCATCGGCTTTCCAGCCTCCCTGAGAACAGGAAAGACCAATTAACGCAATAAAAATAGCGAATACAAATTTTTTCATATGTAACATTTAATAAATCTTTTAAATCCAACCATAACAAATTTAAGAGATAATTTTAAAAATAAGTTCTTGCTGAGTCTTTATTCAGGCAATTTTTAATCAATAGTCTGTTAAAAAAAGCTTAAACGCAGAGATATTTTCAGATGGTAACCCAGTCGCCGGGTGAGCTAAAAATTCAATACTTACAAAATGGAATGATTCACTCTCCTTTCCATTAACATTACCCACCGGCAAATTTATTGACGCTGTAATATTTTTTGGTTCATCAACATCATGACAAACGTAACAAAATTACTTCCCAACATACTCAAACCAGTCATATACAGCTGGAGCCTTTGAAAGGGTTCCATTTCCCGTTGCATACAAACCAACGTAAAAGTATATGAATAGTAAAAACACGGAATTATGATAACATACGACAGTAATTGGGAAACGGTTAAAAAGATAGGAAAGTACACAGTGCGGAGGCAATGGATAGGCCCTCATGACAGGTATTTACACGCAGTCTATTCAGTCAAAACATACAGACGGAATGTAGATAGTTCGCCGGATGACACAGTTGAAAGATTTACGCAAGATGTTAGCTGGTGGACACAAGAAGAATGCGAGCGGTGGGTAAAAGCACAACGGTAGTGTTTTTATTATTTATATACTATGTTGTGTTGTCGTTTTAATGCAACACAACATAAACACCGGTAAACCATCCCACAGTCTGGGTGCTAATGAAACGGGCTGTGGGGGGATAGCCTTTTACGCTGCAATAACCATGGATGATCATCCACCAAATGTCATCGTGAGCCTGCGCTGCCATCGAAAAAAGATCAGGTCAATTATCAACATAAAAAAACAGGCTGGAACGCTCGTTCCAGCCTGTTTTCAATATATCATTAATATGAATCCGAAAAAGCAAAAAGCCACAATCTGAATTCATAAAAAAACCGCTTACATCAGTTTCAATTTTTTCAACTCAATTTTTAATTGTTCCCTGTTTTCATCTTCCATTGCACAAAGTGGTGCCCGGAATACTTCATTGACCTTTCCCATCAGGGCAAGAGCCGTTTTAACAGGCAAAGGATTCGATTCCAGGAACATCAGCTCCATCAATGCCCTGTACTTGAAAAAAAGAACACGGGCAGCACTCAAATCACCTGCCAGTGACAATTTCATCATTTTATGAAAATCTTCAGGAATAAGATTCGCAACGACAGAAATGCATCCGTCAGTTCCCATGCAGTTGGCCGAAAATGAAAGAAAATCATCACCGCTGTAAACTTTAAATCCCTCGGGACGAGTTGCCAGTAATTCAGCAAAAACATTCATGTCTCCTCCAGCCTCTTTAATGGCTACAATATTTTCAAAATTGCGAGCCAATTCTACAGCAGTAGCAGGTTCAATGACACTACCGGTACGACCTGGAACATTATATAAAATAATGGGGGCATTCACATTTTTAGCAATCTGGGAAAAATGCTTATAAATACCGCGACGTGAAGGCTTATTATAGTATGGAGCCACAACAAGCAAAGCATCAGCACCTAATTCCACAGCTGTTTTGCTGTATTTAATGCTGTCAGCGGTAGAATTACTGCCGGTACCGGCAATAACAGGAACCCTCCCGTTTACCTTCTTCACACACCTTTCGATCATTTGAGCATCCTCTACATCACTTAATGTAGGAGTTTCGCCGGTAGTACCACATACCACAATACCATCAGTACCACTATTGATGTGAAACTCTATAAGGTCATCGAAAGTGTCAAGATCAATTTCTCCATTACTTTTAAACGGTGTTACAATGGCTACAATAGAACCTTGTAAATTTTCAATCTGCATAATTTGTTCCTTTTATATGGTTTATTCGAACTTCAATGTTTCGGCACTCAATCTACTATTTTACATATGTTAATAACCTGTTTCACAACATTTTTCACATCGGCGTGACTGATCAGGTGCCAATAACTCTAATCCAAAAATATTTGATTCTTCTGTTTTACAAAGCAACTTCCTCCCGTCAGACTCCATAAGATTCAAAGGTAATACTTCTAAATGATATGCGGAAATTTTTATTCCGATCAGGAAATATCCCCTTTTCATCCTTAAAAACATAAGCCCTGTCAAGAAATGCATTCTTTTTCGTAACCATTACGTCATAAAACCCGTTTACATTTCAGAAATCAAAAGTTGTGATTATCGAATAAACCATTTACTTTTACTGCAAAATTTATCCATTATGAAGAAAGTAGCATTATTTGCCACCGTATTGTTGTTTGTTTCTTTGGCCTTTTCATCTTGTAAATCAGTACAGGATTGTCCTGCATACGACAGTCAGGTAACAGAGATTGACGCAGTGGAAATACGGGCATAGTTTTTCGCGGAGCTTGCCACCCACAAAAAACAGAATTACTCAGTACAGAATTGAATTATTTTAAAAAACACGGTCTGTTAGCGTTATTTTCAGACAGATGTTTATTAATTAACAAGAGCAATAACATTAATTGCCGCTCAAAATTAAAAAAATCAGAAAAGGAGCATCTTAGTGTTCCTTTTTTTATGCATTAAAGTTTTCCTTTAATTATATCTGAAATTTCAGATATTTTCATCATTTCAAACAGCTAATAAAGGGAATGCAAAATTAATTTAAATGCTTTCTTTGGAAAGACACATAGCCCTAATAATCACACAGAGCAATACTCTTCTAAGAAGCCGGAAAAATACTTAACTGCTCATTTATCCATGTAGAAAATTCCACTTACCAGCCTTGTGGATTAAAATGGCACTTTAATAATCGTCTTTTTTACTTAATCTTAAAAACCTAAATTATATAAATTATCCATTCCATCATAAATTGTGATTCATTGAAAAAAACATCGCCGATTACAAACTTCTTCATTTCTCAATTAACGTTTATTTAAGAAATTCAGCATATTAATCCTTGATGTTTTTGCGATGATTTCGTACTTTTGTACCATAATTATGAAAAATAGTATAAATATAATCTCTAAAAAAGCAATAATATGTCAAAAATTAAAATGGGAATTAACGGATTCGGCCGTATCGGTCGTTTAGTATTCCGTGCCGCAGTAGAAAAGCAAAATGTTGAAGTAGTAGGCATCAACGACCTGATCGACGTTGATTACATGGCTTACATGCTAAAATACGATTCCACCCATGGTCGCTTTAAGGGCGATGTAGAAGTGAAAGACGGCAAGCTCGTTGTTAACGGGAAAGCCATCCGTGTTACATCTGAAAGAAACCCCGCTGATCTTAAGTGGAGCGATGTAGGTGCTGAATACGTGGTTGAATCAACCGGTTTGTTTCTGGACAAAGACAAAGCAAAGGGTCATATTGATGCCGGTGCGAAAAAAGTTATTATGTCTGCTCCGTCTAAAGATGACACTCCAATGTTTGTTATTGGTGTCAACGAAGATAAGTACTCCAAAGACATGAATTTCGTATCCAATGCTTCATGTACAACCAACTGTCTGGCTCCAATCGCCAAAGTACTGAACGACAAATTTGGTATTGTTGAAGGTCTGATGACCACCATTCATGCAACCACAGCCACTCAGAAAACTGTTGACGGTCCTTCTATGAAAGACTGGCGCGGTGGACGTGGTGCAGGCCAGAACATTATTCCTTCATCTACCGGAGCTGCCAAAGCAGTGGGAAAAGTAATTCCTGAACTTAACGGAAAATTGACCGGAATGGCATTCCGTGTTCCTACTCCTGATGTATCAGTAGTTGACCTTACCTGCCGTCTGGAAAAAGGAGCTTCATATGACGCCATTTGTGCTGCTATGAAAGAAGCTTCTGAAACCAACCTGAAAGGTGTTCTTGGATATACTGAAGATGCAGTTGTTTCCAACGATTTCGTTGGTGATGCCCGCACCTCTATCTTTGATGCAGGCGCCGGAATCGGACTGAATGACAACTTCGTGAAAGTTGTTAGCTGGTACGACAATGAGTGGGGCTATTCTGCCAAAATTGTTGAACTGGTTGAGCATATGTTCTCTGTAGATAAAGCCTAATAATAGGTTTAATCATACATATTTTTTAAAAACGCCTCCTTCTGCCGAAGGGGGCGTTTTTTGTATCACCCATCTTTTCCTTTACTAACTATCGAATGCGATCCTATAATACAGGAACTTACGAAGAACATTCAACAAAAATCATCATCAGCTTGTTATGCAAGAAACAAATAGGGAAATCTTCTCATCAGAACACACTAAAACCGGGAGAAGTTGCAAAGTTTCACTAAATTTGTCAATCTAAAACCAAAACCATCCAATCAACTTACAAAAAATTAATTTACCATGGCGTTCGACATTGATATGATCAAAAAGGCTTATGCCGGAATGAACGAAAAACTAAAAACTGCCCGTTCACTTCTTGGCCGTCCACTTACACTCACCGAAAAAATACTATACAGCCATCTGGCAGACGAATTTCCATCCAAACCCTTTGAGCGTGGCAAATCATATGTCAATTTTGCTCCCGACCGGGTTGCCATGCAGGACGCCACGGCACAAATGGCACTTCTGCAATTCATGCAGGCCGGAAAAGACAAAGTTGCCGTTCCCTCAACGGTTCATGCCGATCACCTGATTCAGGCCAAAACAGGTGCCGACAACGACCTGAAAACAGCAAAAACAACCAATGAGGAAGTCTATGATTTCCTGAGCTCGGTTTGTAATAAATACGGATTGGGATTCTGGAAACCCGGCGCAGGTATTATTCATCAGGTGGTTCTTGAGAACTATGCCTTCCCCGGCGGAATGATGATTGGAACGGACTCACACACGCCAAATGCGGGCGGACTGGGAATGATAGCCGTGGGTGTAGGTGGTGCCGATGCAGTGGATGTGATGGCCGAAATGCCATGGGAAGTAAAGTTCCCTAAACTGATAGGCGTAAAATTAACCGGGAAGCTCAATGGGTGGACTGCCGCTAAAGATATCATCCTCAAGGTATCCGGAATTCTCACCGTTAAAGGCGGAACCGGGTTTATTCTCGAATATTTCGGAGAAGGCGCGCAATCAATCTCAGCTACCGGAAAAGCAACCATCGGGAACATGGGGGCAGAAATCGGAGCAACGACTTCTACCTTCGGTTTTGATGATTCCATGGTCCGCTATCTGCGTGCCACCAAACGGGATGACGTGGCGGATGAAGCCCTGAAAATAAAAGAAAATTTAACCGGAGACCCGGAAGTATATGCCGATCCCGAAAAATATTTTGACCAGGTAATTGAGATCGACCTCAATACGCTGGAACCTCATTTGAACGGGCCATTTACTCCCGATAAAGCCACGCCCATCTCGAAAGTACGTGAAGAAGCCATCAAAAACGGCTGGCCAACCGAAGTGGAAGTTGCCCTTATCGGATCGTGTACAAACTCATCTTACGAAGATATTTCACGAGCAGCATCCATTGCAAAACAAGCATTGGATGCAGGCCTAAAAACAGCTTCAAATTTTACCGTTACACCCGGATCGGAACAGGTACGTTATACCATCGAACGTGATGGTTACATTGATCTGTTTGAAAAAATAGGCGGCACAGTTTTCGCAAATGCCTGCGGTCCCTGTATTGGAATGTGGGCTCGCGAGGGAGCCGAAAAGCAGGAGACAAATACGATTGTCCACTCATACAACCGTAATTTTGCAAAACGCGCCGACGGAAATCCAAACACACATGCATTTGTCGGATCTCCCGAATTAGTCACTGCCATCGCCCTGTCAGGTCAGTTGGGTTTTAATCCTTTGACCGATACTCTGAAAAATGAAAAGGGAGAAGAGATAAAGCTGAATCCACCTACCGGCTTCGAACTCCCTCCAAAGGGCTTCGATGTGAAAGATGCAGGCTACCAGCAGCCTGCAAAAGACGGATCGGGCGTGGATGTGATTGTAAAACCCGACAGTAAACGCCTTCAATTGCTGGCACCCTTCGAGCCCTGGGGCGGACAAAATCTGATTGGTGCCAGACTGCTCATAAAAGCAGAAGGAAAATGCACCACCGACCACATTTCCATGGCAGGACCCTGGTTGCGATTCCGAGGACATCTGGATAATATTTCAGATAACATGCTCATTGGCGCAATTAATACCTTCAATAAGGAAAGCAATATGGTTAAAAACCAGCTTACCGGCGAGTATGGAAAAGTACCAGAGGTACAACGCGATTACAAAGCCAAAGGAATCCCAACGGTGGTTGTGGGCGACCACAACTATGGAGAAGGCTCATCACGTGAGCATGCAGCCATGGAACCTCGTCACCTGGGCGTAAAGGTAATTCTGGTGAAAAGCTTTGCCCGCATACACGAAACCAACCTAAAGAAGCAGGGCATGCTGGGTCTCACTTTCGAAAATGAAGCTGATTATGACAAAATACAGGAAGACGACACTTTCAACTTTATTGATCTCGCTCAGTTTGCACCCGACAAGCCTGTTACCGTGGAAGTGGTGCATGCCGATGGCAGCAAAGACACAATGAAAACGCTGCATACTTACAACCAACAGCAAATCGGTTGGTATAAAGCCGGGTCGGCACTTAATCTGATTGCAGCAAAAAACGCCAAATCATAGAATGATGAAATCATTACTGATTGGTTAAATTTTAACGTATAGTCTCAAGCTATACGACATAAACTTTTTCAATTTGATCTATACCTAAGCTTTCAATATCTTTGTAACAAACAATACAAAAAACGATCGCTATGAAAAATGTTAATGAATTATTATTAGGTCTGAATAATGCAGAAATTAAAGTTGTTAATGAAAAACTGAATGTTCTTCTTTCCAGTTTCCAGGTATATTACCAGAATTTAAGAGGTTTTCACTGGAATGTGAAAGGAAAATTGTTTTTCACTCTGCATTCAAAATTTGAACAGCTTTATACCGATGCAGCTGAAAAAGTGGATGAAATAGCCGAACGCATTCTGACGCTTGATGGCCAGCCATTGCATACTTTCAAGGACTACCTGCAAACAACAAAAATTGAGGTGGTAGAAAATGAGAGCGATGGAACACGTCTGGTTGAAGCCACACTTAACAACATCAGTACATTAATCAAACTGGAAAGGGAAATTCTTGAACTGGCCGACAAAGCCGGTGACGAAGGAACTCAATCTCTTTTA
>JBEPWN010000117.1:0-7628 GCA_041642395.1 Marinilabilia sp.
TCCAATGCTGCAATATGTGAAGACCGGTTGTAAAGTTCAACATAATCAGCACCATATGATGGTGGATCAAAAAGCAATTCGTTGATCACCACATCCATGCTGTCGATGCGTCCGGGCAATCCAAAAGGCAGCACACGTATTCCTGAATAACCGTTTCCTGCCAGATCGGTTATCCCTCCCGACAGCTCAAGCTTTTCAATGCGATGAGAAACGAGCGACGATTGAAAGCGAATGGTCACCCGGTCCCGAAATACTGAATCTAACAGGATCGAATCCAAAATCAACTCAGGACTCAAAGGTTTCAGTGCATCTTGAATGTCACTCAAACGGGTAAGCGGCTCTCCAAAATTGAGCATCAAAACTGAATCATTCTCCAGCCAGGCATCAACAATTTCAGGAGGTATCACATCGGGATTAGGTCCCCTGACGGAATTGATTTCCCCGGGCGTACCACCTTTGTCATTCTGACAATAAACCCAATTCTGATGATTCCCCGAAAGATTTTCTGTATCAATAATTTCAAACGACCACCCTCCTTTCTGTTTATAACTTTTCCCGGACATAACAGCCGGGTATCTGATTGCAGAAACAACATCACCAGCGGGGCTGTGGAGGCGAATCGCACCCCCGCTGTTGGTGAG
Organism: Marinilabilia sp.; assembly: GCA_041642395.1. Classification (GTDB taxonomy): domain Bacteria; phylum Bacteroidota; class Bacteroidia; order Bacteroidales; family Marinilabiliaceae; genus Marinilabilia. The sequence goes on from JBEPWN010000117.1 coordinate 642, forward strand.
TGCATGCCACTTGTGGAGCGATAAGCCATTTGGAAAGCTGGTGACGTCGTCACGAAACAACACCACATATTCATCCGGGAAGATCAAATACTTCGGAAGATCAATGCTTTTATCATTCACATACAAAATCATATTTTTCAGGTCCACGGGGTAATCAGACCTGTTATATAACTCAATGTACTCGTTATCTGGCAGGTTGGCAGGGGGCGAAGGATCATGCATTATTTCGGAAATCACCATATCCCCATAGGAGGCTTCGTGATAATATGCTTCATAAGGTCCTGATGGAATCGTGTCACCACTGCCAAGAATCAGATCTGTAATAAAAACCTCCATTCGAATGGCATCGGGCAATTCTTGCAGAAGCTTTAACCTGAAACAATTATCGCCGGCTGGATCTATCGTCTCCACTGCAAAGCCATCATTCTGAAACTGAAAATTCTCAGGCGAAACCTGCTCGTCATCAACATGTGAGTTAAAACACACCATGATATATTGATAACTTTCGGCATAAAATTCGGTAACGACGGGAGGTGTATATGAAAATTCCAAAGTGGTGTCCTTCATTGCGGTGCCGTTCTTATCGCACCACCCACTTAATGATAATACTCCGTCACCGACTGCTGCCAGGGATTGATCCAGTTGAATGATGGCCTCCATATGACTTTCGTTGTAAGAAATATCGTCCCATTCCGTTTTTTCAGAATTAACAAACAACCGGGGTGTGCACCCATTATCCGTGACAGGTTCTGAAAAGGATATCTCCAGCGTATGTCCATTAAGCACCTCCAAATTTTCAATGGAAGGAGGAACAGAGTCAATGTAAGCTTCACCAGAAACCGACAATGGACCAATATAGAATTTATCGCTGCGTGTTTTTGTATAGTGACAACTCAATCCAAAATGAGTTGCAGAAAAACCAAACCGGCTCAGAACATTGCCTTCAGTTTGCCAGCCAGCACCCGTATCCGACTCAAGTGACCAGTGCCCACCTTTCATTCTTCCAACTCTTATCATGACGCTGGCAGGATCAATATTCAAACGATCTTCCTCTCCTTCAATCAACAACCGGTCTTCACCATTTTTGCGTTCCCAAAGACAGATGTTGTCTTTGGTGCTTCCTGCGACCAGATAAAACCCGTTCTGAAAGTCCTTTTCTCCGTCGGCAGCCAGATATACATTCAGATAATTAGACGATGACGGATTAAAGTCAAGTTGAATGTCAATATGCCATTCGGCATTTTCCATGGCAATGGAATTGGTAAACAAAAAAGCTTCTCCTGTTTCTTCGGGAGCATTCAGCCAAAGTACATCGTCGTCCACAAGATAAACAAAAAGAGAAGTGTCGGATTTCCATCCATCCGGGAAAGCGCTCAGGGATGCACCGCAAGTAACATCCACCAACAGAAAGAGGAAAAAAACAATGATCGGGGAAAATAAATTGAACTTCATCAGATTAGGGTTTATTCCTTAAAAGTATTAATTTTGTGACGTTTGAACAATCATTAAACGCAACCCAGGAATACGGAAAAAGAATCATTTCCGGCATCAGAATAAACCAAGTATATTGCAAGTTAGAAAAAAATTTTTGTACGCAAAAAAAAATATCATCACATGAAATTAGCCATAGTAGGAACAAGCGGTGCAGTAGGACAAGAGTTTTTAAATCTACTCGAAAACAGGGATTTTCCCCTTGACGAACTTGTACTTTTCGGGTCGGCCCGGAGTGCAGGAAAAAAATACACCTTTCGGGGCACCGAACTGGTGGTGAAAGAACTTCAACACAACGACGATTTTAAAGATATTGATATTGCACTGACCAGTGCGGGAGCAGGAACATCCAAGGAATTTGAAAAAACCATAACAAAACATGGTGCTGTTATGATCGACAATTCCAGTGCGTTTCGCATGGACGACGATGTGCCTTTGGTTGTTCCTGAAGTGAATGCTGCTGATTGTGCCAATCGTCCCCGAAATATAATTGCCAATCCAAATTGCACCACCATTCAGATGGTTGTGGCACTGAAAGCCATTGAAAATATTTCTCACATTCAGCGGGTGCACGTATCTACATATCAGGCAGCCAGCGGAGCCGGAGCCACAGGAATGGCCGAACTGGAAGAGCAGTTTCGTCAGATTGTAAAGGGCGAACAACCCACCGTTGAGAAATTTGCCCATCAACTGGCCATGAACATCATCCCCCATGTGGATGTATTCACCGAAAACGGATACACTAAAGAGGAAATGAAGATGTTCAACGAAACCAGAAAAATAATGCACTCCGACATTCAGGTGAGTGCCACATGTGTCCGTATTCCAATTCTCAGGGCACATTCCGAATCAATCTGGGTTGAAACCGACCGTCCGGTAAGTGTTGAAGAAGCACGTGAAGCCTTCAGTAAAGCGCCGGGCATAGAAGTGATTGACAATCCTGACAACAACGAGTATCCCATGCCATTGTTCCAATCGGGCAAGGATGAAGTTTTTGTAGGCCGCATTCGTGCCGATCTGGCCAATCCAAACGGACTCACTTTTTGGGTTGTGGCAGACCAAATCCGAAAGGGAGCGGCACTCAATGCTTTGCAAATTGCCGAGCACATGATAAAAAACGGAATGGTTTAATCGCTTTATGACCGAAGCAACACAATTATTTGAAAACGGACACAACTGTGCCCAGTCAATGCTTTTCGCCTACGGAAAGCAATATTTTAAGGATGAAGCATCGGCTCTACGTCTGACTTCCGCATTTGGTGCAGGAATATCATATCGGGGCGAAGTGTGTGGTGCTGTCAGCGGATCATTAATGGCAATCGGTCTTCATTTCGGACACGATAATCCTGAAAATAGCCAGTCAAAAGAAGAGACACTTGAAAAAACCAAAGAATTTTTGAGTGTCTTTGAAAATCAGCATGGATCAATCAATTGTAACCAGCTCCTTAAACACAAAATCAACACACCTGAAGGTCTTGAATATGCCAGGGAAGCCGGACTTTTTAAAAAGACTTGTCCGGCCCTCATAAGAAGTGCGTCCCAAATACTTGAATCCATTATACAGAAGAGGTAATTTTACTGGAAACCAAAGGTTAGAGGCTGGAAGTTAGAGACCAAAGGCTAGAAGCTAGAAGCTATAGACTGGAAATTAGATTTTTTGGCATAATTCTGTCTCGATGTATTTTAGCAATTAAAGGGCTCCCATATTAAACAATTGTACTCCACAAGGCTGTAAAAACTTAACTAACTATTATTCAAACAAAAGAAACCGGGAGATATCTTTTTCATCATGAGTGATATTCATATTATTATCAGCAATGTTCTTTTCCCGGACATCTTTTTTCTATTTTTGCACCCCCAACAAAAATAAATTCACCATGTTCAACAGCAGCGAGAAGGAAGAGCGGGATTATCTACAGAAAATACTGAGCAGACTTCGATATACATTACAAAAAATTGACGGCAGCATTAAAAGCCATGCCAAAGATGTTTCAGATTTTAAGGAGTATCTGTGGGACAATCACAGCGACATGGATCATGCAGAAAAAGTGTCAGTGCGCGAGTCCGTTACTCAAACAACACTCTCAGGTGAATCGGTTGTGGCCAGAAAAAAACGCATCCGCAAACTGATAAAAGTGCCTTATTTTGGCCGCCTTGATTTCCTCGGAGAAAACGAAAAAATACCATATCCCCTTTACATCGGAATTCACTCGTTTTACGATTTTGAAACACGTCAGAATCTGATTCACGACTGGCGGGCTCCGGTATCGGGCATGTTTTATGATTATGAACTGGGTCCTGCCGGATATTCAGCGCCCGATGGTGAAGTCGCCGGCGAAATTTCACTGAAACGTCAGTATCGGATTCGTCACAGCACCATGGAGTTTATGCTCGAAAGCTCGCTTAATATTCACGATGACGTATTGCAAAAAGAGTTAAGCACCACTTCCGACGAGAAGATGAAGACCATCGTGGCCACCATCCAGCGCGAGCAGAATGCCATCATCCGCAACGAAGATGCATTTGTGCTGATCATTCAGGGGGTTGCCGGATCCGGAAAAACATCCATTGCACTTCACCGCATCGCCTATTTGCTATACAAATTTAAGGATACCATTTCATCCAACAACATTCTCATCATTTCTCCCAACAAAGTATTTGGTGATTACATCTCAAATGTATTGCCCGAACTGGGTGAAGAGAAGATCATGGAAACAGGAATGGAAGAGGTGGCCCGCCGCGAGCTCAACAATAAATATAAATTCCAGACATTTTTTGAACAGGTCTCGGAATTGGTACATGGCGAAGACCAGGATTACGCAGAACGCATTCGTTTTAAGTCCACATTTGAATATTTAGATCTGCTGAAAAAATACATGGCACACATCGAAAATCATTATTTTGATGCAGAAGATGTAAAAGTCAATCAATATAACATCCCGGCCAGCTATGTGGAAACCCGCTTCAGATCATGGGACAAAATTCCCCTGTCAAAACGATTCGATCAGGTGGCCAAAGACATTGCCGGACGGGTTGAAATTCTTCAGCAAATAGAACTGAAAGCGCCCGAAGTAAACAAAATCCGTATGGCCATAAAGAAGATGTTCCGGATCACAACCGTTCAGGCTCTGTATAAGGATTTTTACGACTGGATAGAACAACCCGACATGCTTCTCAAGCGACGTGGAAAAATGGAATATTCCGATGTGTATCCACTCACTTATCTGAAGATCATGTTTGAAGGTTCCAACACTTTCCCCGAAGTAAAACATTTGCTGGTGGATGAGATGCAGGATTACACGCCTGTGCAATATGCAGTGCTCAGCAGGCTTTTTACCTGCCGTAAAACCATTCTGGGCGATGCCAACCAGTCGGTAAATCCCTTCAGTTCGAGCAACCACGAAGACATAGGTCGTGTATTTCCGAATGCACAAGTCATGAAACTGACCAAAAGTTACCGCTCAACATTTGAGATCACTAACTTTGCACAAAACATCTCTCGCAACGACGAACTGGATCCGATAGTACGACATGGTGAAGATCCGACTATCACCTCCATCAAAACAAATGAAGAAGAAATTGATCACATCAGCAATCTGGTAAAAGCGTTCCGGAAGTCGGACAACCATTCAATGGGCATCATCTGCAAGAGCCAGAAGCAGGCCGACAAATTGTACAGGGCATTAGAAGAAATGCATTCCGACATTTACCTGCTCAACAGTGAAAGCGTTGCCTTTGTGAATGGAATAGTAGTTGCGACAGCACACATGGCAAAGGGACTGGAATTCGACCATGTGATTGTACCGGGTGTAAATACAAGCACCTACCGTAATGACGTTGATAAGAACATGCTCTACATTGCCTGCACACGGGCTATGCACCGGCTCAATCTGACCCATACCGGTGAGAAAACCAATTTTTTAAATTAGTATCCTATCAGGAAAAAATGAGATAACACTAATTTGTGTCATCTCTCAAAACATACCCCACAGTTGGAATATTTTCAATCTTAAGATTTTGATCCTCTTTAAGATACCGGCGAAGCTTACTAATAAAAACATCCAGACTGCGACCGTGAAAATAGTCCACATCACCCCACAGCTGCATCAATAATTCTTCGCGCTTAACCACTTGGTTTTTGCGATTGCACAACATTCGTAATACCTCAGTTTCGCGACGGGTGAGCCGGTTGATCTGCTGGAGATTTTTTAAAGTCTGATTGTAAAAATCAATGGTGAAACATCCCAGTTTATGTACCGGTTCACCCGAAGAATAGTTCGCATCTGCGGGTTGCATACGCCGGGCCACGGCATTAACACGCCAAAGCAATTCATCACCCTCAAAAGGTTTTACCATATAATCATCCACCCCCAGCTCAAAAGCTTTTTGCTTATCGTCTTTATGGGAACGTCTGGTTATGATAATTATCGGGATCGTTTCATCACGTCTTCGTACCCGCTCAGTCAAGGTAAACCCGTCAATTCCGGGAAGCATCAAATCGAATATGCAAAAATTGTGACGACCGTTGCAAAAAGCCTCAAAAGCCTGATCACCATCAATACAAAGAGTAACATCATGTCCGTGAGACTTCAGCAGGCTACTGAGTTCCTGCCCAAGCACGTGATCATCCTCAACCAAAAGCACGTTTAATAAATGATAGTCCATCAAATACTTAAACAAGAAAGGATCTGGTTAGTTTAAAATTACAATACTTTTTGCCGGGGAATAGTGGCAATAAAATCCTTTAGATAAAAAGGTTCAAAATAAGCCACATCTTCAAAGTCGTTCTGCTTCCATGCATCAAAGGCCATGACGGCCATATTCCTTGCAAGGGGTCCTTTGTTCTGTAAAAAAAAGGCATTGGGATGCTGAAGTGATTCCCGGCATTTTTCAGCACCGTTTCCGAAGAAAAAAACTTTTCTCTGATCCAGAATATTCCTGTAACTGTTTTCGTCAATAATGTCGGCAGAAGTTTCGCGTTGTTGTCCCATATTTCCATCAAACATAGCTGCATAAACTTCCATACGGCGGGCATCGATCATCGGACAAAACCAACTTTCCTTATCAGCCTTTCCATCAGCCTGATTTTGTACAACGGGCCATGCCAAAACAGACAAAGAAGGAATAGAAATAAGCGGTTTGTCGAGCGCGAAACAAATGCCTTTGGCCGTTGAAACACCAATTCTTAATCCTGTATATGAGCCGGGGCCACTGCTAACAGCCACCGCGTCGATGTCGCTCATCATGACGGGCACAGCAGAATCTTCAAAGAGTTGTTCTATGAGGATTGTCAGCCGGTTGGCATGGGAATTACCTTCGTTCTCTTGTCTTGCTGCAACCACTTTCCCTTTGTGAGCAAGAGCCACCGAGCAAATGGAGGTGGAAGTCTCAATGCATAAAATATTTGCCATTCAATAAAATTTTAGACAAAAATAAAGAAACAGAACTAGGATAAAAAATGCACTGGCACATCTTTTTAAATTACAGACCATAAAC
>JBEPWN010000118.1:0-7615 GCA_041642395.1 Marinilabilia sp.
CTTCCCCGGTTACTGTTTTCACCACTTTGGGACCAGTCACAAACATATAGCTTGTGTCTTCGGTCATCATGATAAAGTCGGTAAGCGCAGGGGAATATACGGCACCGCCGGCACAGGGTCCAAAAATGGCAGAAATCTGAGGAATGACACCTGAAGCCAGAATGTTGCGCTCGAATATTTCGGCATATCCTGCCAAAGAAGTAACACCCTCCTGAATACGAGCTCCACCACTATCATTGATCCCAATTACGGGAGCTCCTACCTTCATGGCCATATCCATTACTTTGCATATTTTTTGTGCAAAAGTCTCAGATAAAGATCCGCCAAACACGGTGAAATCCTGAGCAAACACATATACCACACGACCATCGATGGTTCCATGTCCGGTTACCACGCCATCACCCATTATTTTATTCTTCTCCATACCAAAATTAGTGCAGCGATGGGTAACGAACATATCGAACTCTTCGAAACTTCCGTCATCGAGTAACATTTCAATGCGTTCACGGGCTGTAAATTTACCTTTTCCGTGCTGGGCCTCAATGCGCTTTTCACCACCACCCAATCGTGCCTGGTTGCGCAATTCAATTAGATGCTTAACTTTATCTTGATTTGACATAATTAATTATATTTTTAAAAAATTATTTCTAATATGAACTTTCAATATTACAATTTCCTGAATGAAGCAGTTCTATTTGGGTGCTTCACATAATTCGGTGAGTACTCCAAATGTTGATTTGGGATGTAAAAAAGCAATACTAAGCCCTTCTGCACCTTTACGTGGTTCTTTGTCAACAAGCTTTACTCCCTGCTCTTCGGCTGTCTTTAACTTTTCTGCCAAACCATCAACTGCGAAGGCCAGGTGATGAATGCCTTCACCTTTTTTCTCAATATATTTGCCAATAGGTCCCTCGGGATCGGTCGACTCCAAAAGTTCAATTTTGGTATCTCCCACTTTAAAAAAGGCTGTCTTCACTTTCTGGTCAGCTACATCCTCCACAGCATAACATTCTAAACCAAAGACTTTTTCATAAAAAGGTATGGCCTCATCAAGACTTTTTACAGCAATTCCGATGTGTTCGATATGTGTTGGTTTCATATTGAAAAGATTAAGTCGTTTAAAGAAAATTTTCCGCAAAAGTAGTAGAATAAAACAACTTTTTGGTTAAAAACCTAAAGAAAAAATGGGTGTTTTACAACATATTTTGAACAGAATTCCCTTTCAGGAAGGGCGGTTTGCCATGATAATGATAGCTTCTTAAAAAAACTTAAAATAAAATAAGTTCAAAAATTAGATAGCAGATTTGAAATAATAATGCTAAAAATAATTACATTTCATAATCAAATCCTTTAAAATTCACACACACTGTAATTATGATACTATCCAGTCCCATCCGGCCTACATTTCTTCTGCCAACCATTTTTTGAATGATTTCATTCGTTCACGACTGACAATCAATTCTTTTGTGTCTTTATCAGTCTTTACTATAATTTTACATCTGGAACCATAATTCACAATATCAGAAATATTTTCAAGATTGACCACTTCTTTCCGGCTGGTCCGGAAAAAAAAGGAAGGATTGATCTCATCCTCCAATTGATTTAGCGAGTGATCAACAGAATAATGTTTTCCTTTCCCCGTCAATAAAAATGTCGATTTTTCTTCGCTATAAAAACAGGCAATATCGCAGGTTTTTATGACACGAATGTGTTCGCCGGCATTTACTACAAAACGATCTTTATATTTTTTACCGTCGATGATCATTTTTGCGGTTGACTGAATGGCATTGTATATGCCGGTTGAATTTATTACCGGCTGATGAAGTTGTTCGTATTTATTAATAGCACTTTGAAGTTCATCCTCATCGACGGGCTTCAATAAATAATCCACACTATTTACTTTGAAGGCTTTGACAGCAAAATTATCATATGCTGTGGTAAATATTACCGGAAATCGGATGGCGACCTGATCAAATATATCGAAACTAATACCATCACCCAACTGTATATCAAAAAATGCCAAATCGGGATGGGGGTTGGAATTTAACCATTTCACAGTTTGGACTACGGAATTACAAACAGAAAGAACATGAACATCATAATGCTGATGGTTAAGCATTTGCTCCAATTTTTCGGCAGCAAGAGGTTCATCTTCTATAATCAGAACATTTATCATTGATATTTTTTGCTTAAAAAATCAGGCATTATGAACTCAGGACTCAGAAATCAATGGAATTCTAACCTCAAATATACCATTCTCTTTGATAACATCAATTTCTTTCCCTGTCAGATAACGATATCGTTCACGAATGTTTTCGAGCCCGATATTTAGTGAATCAACTGCATCAAAATGAGTATAGCAATTATTTCGAACGATCAGATGATTGTTTTCTATTGAAACATTTATGCTCATAGAAGATTCTGCGGAGAACCGGTTGTGTTTAAAGGCATTTTCCATTAGCATTTGTACTGAAAGCGGAACCAAAGCTTGTCCATCGATGGCATCATCAGAAGGCAAAGAATAAGTAAAGGCCCTTCCAAAGCGCATCTCCTGTAAATAAAGATATCTGGCTGCAAGTTTCAGTTCCCGCTTCAGAGGAACCACATCATTGTCTTGTAATTCGAGGACTTCACGATAAAGGCCTGATAACTGGGTCAGGAATTTTTTTGAAATCGCCGGATCTTTATCAATCAGCGAAATGGCAACATTCAGACTATTAAAAAGGAAATGCGGATTGACCTGACTTTTCAAAACATCATATTTGGCAGAAAGAGCCTCTCTTTTAAGCACCTCACGCTGCTGAAATTCCTTTTTCCAATCCATAAAAAAAGCCCGGGCATAAAACCATAATGAAATAAAATAGAGAATCACAAATTCAGTGATCCAAATGTCTGTATGATGATTTAAAAAATAGCCAAACGGCATCTCCTGAATAAAAGTAAACCAAAACCAGTTGGTGAAGAAAATGACAAAAGCAGAATAAAGTGTTGTGGAAACAAAAGAAATAAAAATGGATCTTACCGGCTTCTTAAACCAAGATACAAATGGCTCTATTGCAATATCGTAGAGATATTTATTCATAAAGAGACCATATCCCAGCATCAACGAATATCCCAGATTCCGAATGACCCAACTTATATTCTTAAGGCATTCAGGACAGTTCATTGCCTGAAAAACAACACCTATCAACATGGATATTAATCCGTAACTAAGAATAACCAATATTTTTTTTCTTCTGGATGTCATTTATTTCCGGTTGTTTATGATTTCGGCAATCATTTCGGCATTTTTTTCCCTGCCCCACATTGGCCAAAGTTCATGTGGTGGTTCAAAGGTATCAAATAATACGCCTGCTTTTTCAAAAAGTGGCAGTGCTTTTTCTTCGCCGCCTCCAAACATAGAGGGGGTATGATATACATTTTGGGCCAGATTAAACCAAACTCTCGGATTGCCGGAATTCAGTTTTTTTGCCTCTTCAAGAGCTTCATTCGAAAGACCTGAATATTTCATTCCGCGCATAGGACTGGTAATACGCATTGAATGGATCAGCCCCTGCAGAACATACAATTCTGATTCCTTTGGATCAATTTCCATTGCTTTATTAATCATTTCCTGTGCCTTATCCAGATACTTGTCTATAACACCGGCATCTTCGACATTAAATGTGATGCTCACATAAGAATAACCTGCATAATAATACGGCAGCCATTTGTTCTTTTCTGCTTCGGCTATCCGGTAAAAACTGCTTGCGATATCGTTCAGGTTGCTTTCGCTCTGGCTTGCATACATCTGGTCGATATTCTTCTTCATTGCCGATTCATAATTTCCTGCCAATGATGTAAATGTCGATGCCAGCATAATCAAGATTGAAATAATGGTTGTTTTCATAATTTGAAAGATTTAATAATTATTGTTAGTTCTAGCCTGCAATAGTCCGTTAAAGAAAGCTTAAACGCAGAGACACAAAGACGCAAAGCTTTTATTATTAAAGAGTTGCAGTTATTTGGTGTCGTTTTTCAATGCGTTAATTATCAGCTACTTGTAAAAGTTTAACGGAGTATTGAGCCTGGACTATTCATTAATTATCTATTACGATGTTCAACTACCGGCTAAATACAGGCGTCCTCAATAAAATTGACTTGAAAATAATTCATTATTCCCCTCATCAATTTTCTTTGCGGTTGCCTGCATTTATTGGCATTTGAATATCTCATGACGAAAACTCATGAATAGACCAGGCTAGTTTACGACTTTAAATACGATACTAAATAAATTTGTTATTAATTGATCCTTACATTTTTAAGGAAATCACCTTCTCCACTGATTTATTGGTGCTTATTGCACATTAGTTAATGGAAATGAACACTCCCAAAAACATAAATTGCTTTACATCCGGCCTTATGGTTACCAATGAGGACTGGCCGTTTTCACCTACAATTGGTACCCTTCGATGCCCCAAAACATGATCCCGTCCCAGCACATTTGAAATACTAAAATGTATGATGGTGAAATTCCCCAGAATACTTGTGAGATGACTTAAATTTACCCCTAAGTCACTGTAATTTGGTGAAGTATGGTCCATAAAATCCGTTTCGCCCGGAATATGATAAGGTCGCCCGGTGTTCCACATCCAGGTAGCCCCTATCTGTGTTCGTACCGGAACTATGAAATATTTAGCAACAAAATTAAACGTATGGGGTGATATGAATTCGGGAACTACTTTTTTGGGATAATCCAGAAATTTTCGTTTGGAATCGATATAAGAATAGGATATCCAAAAATCGGTATTCTTTATTAGAATTTTATCGCGGAAAAAGAGGTCAAAACCACGGGCATATCCGCTACCCTGGTTGTTTACAGGCTCAAATTCTGCATAATTATTATAGTGGCCTGTTATCAGGTTGTCATATTCTTTATGATATGCTTCGGCCCTGAACATACGGGTGCTCAAATCTCCGGTCTGCAATCCTGCAATGAAATGTTCTGCTTTTTGCATCCGGATATTCCGGTTATATTTAAGGAAATCAGTCTGTGCTGTTTGATGAAAATGCCCCCACGCCAACGAAAAAGTAGTATTATCCCCGGCACCAATGGCAATAGCCCCCCGGGGTGACCAAATTTGCTCCTTCGATTGAGAGGAATACTCAAAACGCAGTCCCGGTCGCAATGCGAAGCGTGGTACTATTTGCCATTCGGTTTCAACAAATCCGGATGTTAAATGGTCGGTAAATTGGGTATTCCACTCAAAATAACTCTCTCCGTTCTGATAAGTTTCATCAAAATGTCCCATTTGCCAGGCGCCACCCCAGGTTATTTTCAATGATTTATCCACTTGGTGTATCATTTTTATTTTTCCTTCAGAAACCCTTTCTTTGGTGTCTTGCTGATGCACTCCGGCTTTCATTTGCTGATCATCATAGGTAAAAGATCCGCCTATTTTAAGGACCGTGTTCTCTGTCAATGATTTGCCATATGTGCTGTTGGCATATATATTTCCTCCTTTGTCATCAATTCTGATTAAATCGGTGGCTATTCCATCGGGTACCATTAACGATTGATCTCCGTAATCGCCTGCTGCAAATAATTTGAATAATCCGCCATCGTTGTCTTTTTTGCGATAATTTATATTAGCATTGATTGACTCAACAGGTTTTTTCCAATCAATTTTATTGTCAACCATGCTATTATATGGACCAAAATTGAAATATCCGGCGCTTGCCGATAATGAGCTATTATCTCCCACAGAAGTTTGTGCCAGTTCTCCACCTATGCTCATTAGCGAAATACTGGTGAGATTTTCTTTGGCCACTCCCATCGACTCAAGTACCAACACTGAAGAAAGCGCCTGACCAAATTCGGCAGAGTAACCTCCGGTGCTAAAAAATGTACCCTCGAACAACGATGGGGCAAAACGGCCCCGCGTTGGCAAATCAGGTACTTTCGAATAATAAGGTTTCGCTGCCAGCACACCGTCCATCAGAACACGGGTTTCGCTGGCATCTCCACCCCTCACCAGCAAACGTCCGTCATCAGGAGCAATCTGAGTACCTGGTAATGTTTTTAAGGCTGCACCTATATCTCCCAACGATCCTGCTGTGGTGTAAATATCCATGGGATCCATCACTGCAGCCCGTTTTTTGTCGCCCGCCTCAAAACTACCGGCTGTAATGGTCACTGCATTTATACTGGTTATTGCTTCTTTCATGACCATGTTCAATCTGATGTCATTTTTTTCAGGAAGTTCGCTTTCAATGTTTTCATATCCCACAAAGCTGAAAACAAGAATCCGTTCCTCTTTTTGGGAAATTTCAAGAGAGTAACAACCGTCCGGACCGGTTGTGGTACCATCATAACTTCCTTTTAAATAAATATTTACACCAACAAGTGGGTCACCGGAACGTTTATCTGTAACGCAACCGGAAATGGTGGTTTGGCCATTAGTTACTATTGACACCATTAAAAGCAAAAAAATAATCGTTAGCAGTCTGATGAATGGTTTCATATCCCGTAAGCATTTGATTTACTCTACAAAAATGATATCCTTCAAGGGGATTGCCAATAATAATACGACGAACTGTTATATATTCACCACAACCGGTAATTACAGGAGACAAACGGGAGTTTTATTGTTGCTGGTTTTAATCTTTCACTAAAAAACACCATTTTTGTATTTATTATAAGTAACTAAAACGAATGGACAAAAAAGTCATTATTATCACTGGTGCTTCCTCAGGTATCGGACTGGCCTGTGCCAGGGAGTTTGCTTCGCGTGGAGCAAAGCTCTCACTGGCTGCCCGAAGCATGGATAAGCTTCAGGAGATAGAATCAGAACTAAAAAACAACGGTTTCGATGTGCTGGTAGTTCCTACTGATGTGAGCCGTGAAGAAGATTGCAAAAACCTGATCGCAAAAACCATAGAGCATTATGGACGGATTGACGTACTGGTTAATAATGCCGGAATATCTATGCGTGCCTTATTTAAGGATGTGGATATTGATGTGATGAAGCAACTGATGGATGTTAACTTTTGGGGAACTGTTTATTGCACCAAATATGCTCTTTCTCATTTACTGGAAAGTAAAGGATCGGTGGTAGGTGTTTCCTCAATTGCCGGATTCATTGGGTTGCCGGGACGAATCGGCTATTCAGCTTCAAAATTTGCCATGCACGGCTTTTTACATACTTTACGGGCAGAAACTCTTAAGTCTGGTTTGCATGTGCTTATTGCCGCACCCGGATTCACGGCTTCCAATGTGCGCAAATCGGCCCTCACGGCCAATGGTTCCCAACAAGGACAAACTCCACGCATCGAAAATACAATGATGACTGCTCAGGAGGTTGCCCGCCACATGGCAAAAGCCATTATCAAGCGAAAGCGTATGATGATCCTGACTTTTAAAGAAGGAAAATTGACGGTATTTTTAAGTAAGTGGTGGCCTACACTCATTGAAAAGCTTTCGTATAATCATATGGCAAAAGAACCCGAGTCACCGTTTAAATAAATCAGTCAGGATTTTTTTCCTTATTAATTAGACCATTGTCATGCTAAAATATTCCACCAAAGTACGAGTCCGTTATGGTGAAACCGATCAGATGGGCATTGTCAACAATGC
>JBEPWN010000119.1:0-7467 GCA_041642395.1 Marinilabilia sp.
CAGATTTCAAATGCAATGGGAAGAACGGAAATGGTTTGAATTTTTTTTCGGGCTGAAAGTCCGGCTTAATTCAGCCCAACGCAACGCGTTGGGTTTATTGCAAAATAATGTTGTCGCCCTGCAAGGGCAGCTTAGGATTGTTTAGTTAAATTGGGCCTTCAGACCGCAGACCGCTTATATCAATAGTCCGTTAAACAATAGTCCGTTAAACAATACTCTGTTAAACTTTTGTAAATGCTTGTTATTCAATTGTTTAAAATTTAAAGATTGTGTCTAATAAGTTGTAGATTATCAAGCTTATACGATTCATCTTAAATCTTATATCTGAAAATCTAAAGGTCTATTAAAAAGTCATATTATATTAAGATAAAAATTTATTAACTATATGAGTAACCCCTCCCGCCGTTTATTTGATGATCTTATAGCCATTGATGAAAATCCTACTCTTTCATTATCCGGGAAAATCAGGCGGCATCGGGCATCGCTTGAGCAATGTTGCAAAATTCTGAGCCGTGATGATGCTCTTACTTTTTCAAATCTTTTCGGGCGCCTCGAATATGTTTGCAATAAAAAACAATTGACATCGGCTCAAAAGAGCCGGTTGCATCAATTTCGTATTGCTGCCAATAAAGTGAGCCAAAATAAAACACAACCCACTGATAATGATTATTTTCGAGGGCTGAAGATTCTGGCTCAGGCATATGGCTGGTTTTTCGGTGTAGAAGTACCCGCTGAGATTAAAAAGCTTTATGAGTCACGTCAAATAGGGGAGGGTGAACGGAAGACCTACCACATCAATCCGGACGGATTTCGGGGTATGGTTTTAAGTATTGATACAAAAAATAAAGAACTGACAGTTCAGCCGGATTTGGCCGGTGAAGTTCCTCCGGTTATTGCACGGTACAATGTAGAAGGGGTCAATGACGAAATGACATCATCTGTCGAACTCATGGAACCGGGCTGGCAGGTTCAGTTTCTGGAGACTCATCGTGAAGAAAGCGGGAAGGTTGTTCCTGGCATTATTGTGCTGGAGCCTGATTACCTTATTGATGTTACTTCTGTGGCCAAATGTTTTCAGAATATTCAGGGCAGGCACGTGAGGGCATTTGAACTTTTTTTTATTGGTCGCTCTGAAGTCCGGAAATTGTCTAAAGCCATTCATAAGGGAAATGTTGCCAATTTGTTCTTTGATGAATTGCTTAACGAACAACCTGCAAAGCCGGTTGATTTCAGGCAAATTCTGATGAACTCTTTTCGTATTTTTCCTTTGCCATATACTTCTTTGAGTGATATTAACAAAGAATATTTTGAAGAACTTGAAGTGCAGTTTAACAATCTGAAACGGGTTGTTGATGATGATTTCAGGAAGGGTGATCATCGTCCCATCGATCGTGGCAGAAGCAATCTGGAGGTATTTTTAATGAGTCCTGAACTTGGGCTGCAGGGGCGGATGGATCTCTTTGATGAAACACCATCAGAGAACAATCACTATCAGTCAAAAATTATTGAACTGAAATCCGGTAAATTGCCTTTTCCTTCCAATAATCCCTCTATTGTGGCTGAAGATCATTCTGCACAGGTGCGGATGTATAATATGCTTGCACAAAGAGTATTGGGTCATGATCCTAAGAAGATTTTCAATGCTGTGCTTTATTCGTCTTCTCCAACGGCAGGGGAAGCGATGCGATACGTTTCCCATTTTCGCAGCTTCCAGCGTGAAATCATCAATGTCCGTAACATGATTGTTGCCTGGGAATATCGGCTGGCGGCAGATAAAGAGCCCTACGCCCTGGGTGAGGCATTTATCCGGAACATTGATGTCAGAAAACTCGGGCTTAATCCTGCGGATAAACGATTTAACTGGTTTTTTGGAAAATTCTATGAATATAAGAGACTTTTGCTCGAAAAGATATCTCCTCTGGAGCGCCAATACTATTTTGCTTTTTCGTCGTTTATTAGCCGCGAAAAAATTCTGAGTAAAGTCGGAGATGGGCAATATACCAAAGGACTTTCGGCCTTATGGAATAAAACGGATCTGCCGGATGAAGATATTTTTAATGAGTTGCGTGGTCTGAAGATAAAATCAAACAATGCCCACCGGGAAGATTCCTTTATAGTATTAAATCGACCCGCAGACAGTCATCTCTTTATCAATTTCAGGCGTGGTGATATTTGCGTGCTTTATCCATTTGATGAAGAGAGGAATTTAGCAACACAACACAGAGTTCTTAAATGTTCCATTGAGAGCATCAGCAACGATGAAGTAAAGGTGCATTTACGACAGAAACAAAGCTCGCTGGAATATTTCAACAAATTTGATGTCTGGGTGCTGGAGCATGATTCACTCGACAATAATTTTGAGCAGATGCATTCCGGATTATTTGAATTTCTGAATTTTCCCGAAGCCAGGCGTCAGTTATTGCTTGGATTGCACGCTCCCGCTCAGAATGTATTTGAAGTTGGAACGATGGTGTCGGCCGGGAATTCTAATTCTCTTGAGGATAGCCGGCGTGAGCAAAACGAAGTGCTGTCAAAAGCATGGCATGCCACTGATTATTTTTTACTGGTGGGGCCTCCCGGCACCGGCAAGACCAATTTGTTTTTGAAACGGCTGGTGATGGAACTGATTAACAAAACAAAGCTCAATGTTCTGTTGGTTAGTTACACCAACAGGGCTGTTGATGAAATGTGTTCATCTGTTAGGCGTATTGTTGATGACAGGATGGTGCGAATTGGATCGACCCTGGGGTGCGACCGTGCACATGAAGATTTGTTGCTTGATCAAAAGATAAGAAATCTTCAAACACGAAAGCAAATTCGTCATTTAATTGAAGATACGCGTTTATTTGCCGGCACATTATCTTCAGTGCTTGGCAAAACTGAGCTTTTTGAGCTTAAAAAATTCGACATTGCTATTGTTGATGAAGCATCTCAAATTCTGGAACCAAATATCATTAACCTTTTAGGACGTGTCAATCGTTTTGTTCTTATTGGTGACGAACGCCAGCTTCCGGCTGTTGTAACCCAATCACCGGGGGAGTCGGCAGTTTCAGATAAAAAACTTCATGAAATCGGGCTTTTTGACCGGCGTAATTCTTATTTCGAGCGTCTTCTTTATCTGTGCAAAAAGAATAACTGGAACCATGCCTGGGGCGAACTAACATTTCAGGGGCGTATGCATCCCGATCTGGCGGCTTTTCCCAACCGGTATTTTTACAACAATAAACTCAAAATTGCCGGATTGAACCATCAAAAAGAAATTCTGCATAATGGTGCATCGCCGGTGGATGGGGAGTTGAGAAAAATCCTTTGCAATCAAAGGGTTGTGTTTATTCCTTCTGCTTTTTCTACCCGTGAAATCACTGAGAAGTCCAACCATTTGGAAGCCCGTGTTGTGTCCGGGATACTGAAATCGCTGGTGAAAATTCACAATCTTTCCGATGGGGATAAAATCATGGGCAGTGTTGGGATCATCACTCCTTACCGCAATCAGATAGCCTGTATCAGGGAACAATTGGAAGCTGATGGATTTGATTGTTTTGACCGGATACAAGTTGATACCGTGGAACGGTTTCAGGGTAGTCAGAAAGATTTTATTCTGGTGTCCTTATGCATGAATCGTTCGGTCCAATTGGATTTTCTGGCTCAAAGCCGTGTTTATATAAAAGACAAAGCAGGAGAAGCCCTTGTACCTGAAGTGATTGACCGTAAACTAAACGTAACCCTCACCAGAGCACGTAAACAAATTATTATTACAGGTAATGAAGCTGTTCTTGGTGGAGATGATATCTATGGAAAGCTAATTGCTGATATTCGCCAAAACGGGGGATATATTCAGAAAGGAGCACGCTTTGTAGTGGAGGGATAATTAAGACCAGATAAAAATTACCTGCTTAATTCTGTTTTTGTGTTTTTGTTACGGTTTTTTTTCTACAGAAAATATCTATCATAACTATTTGAGGATTTGAATTTTAATAGGCTATTGGTTTTTCCTGAATTCGCGGTTATAACTACTGTTAATTAAACGGTTGTCGTACAGATTATTTACGTTGTTTGGAGATTTCTCTCTTTTGCTATATTTGTGGTTCTTTTTAGAAGCAATAGATGATTAGATTTTTAGATGTTAGATGGATTGTATCAAATTTAAAAAAAAACTTCTTAATATATTGAGCTTTTTTTGTTTTTAAACAGGTAGCTAGCAATTTATTACAAAAGTTTAACGGACTATTGTAAAAATAAAGATTATCAAATTTAAACATACTGTAAAAAATGGGATTAAAAATTATTGTTCTTGCCAAGCAGGTGCCGGATACACGTAACGTGGGCAAGGATGCCATGAAAGCTGACGGTACCGTAAACCGTGCGGCTCTGGCTGCTATTTTCAACCCGGAAGATCTTAATGCGCTGGAACAGGCCCTGAGGCTTAAAGAACGTTATCCCGGTACTACAGTCACATTATTGACTATGGGACCAGGGCGTGCAGCTGATGTCATTCGTGAAGGACTTTTCCGTGGTGCCACTGATGGTATATTGCTTACCGACCGGGCATTTGCCGGTTCCGATACACTGGCTACTTCATATGCCATTGCATGTGCCATTCGGAAAATAAAAAAATATGACCTTATTATTGCTGGTCGTCAGGCTATTGATGGAGATACAGCTCAGGTTGGCCCTCAGGTCGCTGAAAAATTGGGCATTCCTCAGGTAACTTATGGCGAAGAAGTTTTCGGCGTCGAAAAAGGCAAAATTTCTCTCAAAAGACGTCTCGAACGTGGTGTGGAAACTGTTGAATGTCCGCTGCCTGCAGTTATTACAATTAATAGCTCTGCATCACCATGCCGGCCCCGTAATGCTATGTTGCTGATGAAATACAAACATGCTCAGACGGTGACTGAACGTCAGAATCAGGCGGAAGATTATATTGATCTTACCAATGACCGTCCTTATCTGAATATTCCTGAATGGAGTGTCAATGATATTGATAGTGAGTTGGAAAAACTTGGACTCTCTGGTTCACCTACCAAAGTGAAAAAAATTGAGAATGTGGTTTTCCAGGCTAAAGAATCACGTCATATCGAATCCAACGACAAGGAAATAGAGGAACTGGTAAAAGAACTGATTGTCAACCATACCATTGGTTAGAGGCAGGCATCGAACTTAAAATGAATTAAAATGGACAATATATTTGTTATTTGTGAATTGGAAGAGGGCAAAGTCGCTGATGTAAGTCTCGAGTTACTTACCAAAGGGCGTTCTTTGGCCAACCAACTCAAATGTAAGCTGGAAGCCGTTGTGCTTGGCCACAATCTGAAGGCTATTGAAGATCAGATTTTTCCTTATGGCGCCGATGTGGTACATATTGGTGATGATAAGCGACTGGACCCGTTTACTACCCTTCCGCATACATCAATAATTGTGGAACTTTTTAAAAATGAGAAACCTCAAATTGGTCTTTTAGGTGCCACCACAATGGGACGTGACCTGGGACCCCGGGTTTCATCAGCATTGCAAAGTGGATTAACAGCCGACTGTACCTCACTGGAAATTGGTGATCATGAAGACAAAAAAGCAGGTAAGACATACAAAAATCTGCTGTATCAAATTCGCCCTGCCTTTGGCGGTAATATTGTGGCCACAATCATTAATCCCGATTGTCGTCCGCAAATGGCCACTGTGCGTGAAGGTGTGATGAAAAAAGAAACCGTTGCTAAAACAAATAAAGGTCAGGTTAAATATATTGAGGTCGATAAATACCTGAAGCCTGAAGATATGGTTGTGAAAGTGATTGAACGTCACATGGAGCAAAACCGGGTGAACATTAAAAATTCTTCCATTATTATTTCAGGAGGTTATGGAATGGGTTCCAAAGAGAATTTTTCCGTTCTTTATGAATTGGCCGAAGCTTTAGGTGGTGAGGTTGGGGCTTCAAGAGCCGCAGTAGATGCCGGATTTGCTGAGCATAACCGGCAGGTGGGACAGACCGGGGTAACTGTGCGTCCCAAACTCTACATTGCCTGTGGTATTTCCGGACAAATTCAACACACTGCCGGGATGGAAGAGTCGGCAATGGTTATTGCCATTAATAATGACCCTGGTGCCCCAATTAATAAAATGGCCGATTTTGTAATTACCGGCGATGTGATGGATACAATTCCAAGATTGATTAAGGCATACCGGAAAAATTCAAAGTAAGTGGTGTATATTCCAATTTGTAGGATTTCAGGACCGGAGTTTAGTTTGTGATCTCAGGTCTTATAAATAAAATAAAAACAATGGCTAATTTTTTTACAGATAATCCGGATCTTAAATTTCATTTGACACACCCGTTGATGAAAAAGATCGTGGCCCTCAAAGAAAATAATTTTGAGGACAAGGACAAGTTTGACTATGCCCCGCTCGACTTTGAAGATGCCATGGACAGCTATGAGAAGGTGCTCGAAATTGTGGGCGAGATATGTGGCGATATTGTGGCTCCCAATGCCGAAGATGTGGATGCGCAGGGACCCAGTATTGAGAATAACGAGGTGATTTATGCCGACGGTACAAAGGTAAATCTGGATGCTCTGGTGAAAGCCGGATTGATGGGTATAACATTGCCCCGAAAATATGAAGGACTTAATTTTCCAATCGTTCCTTATATTATGGCTGCCGACCTCGTGTCGCGTGCTGATGCAGGTTTTGTAAACATCTGGGGGTTGCAGGATTGTGCAGAAACAATCCATGAGTTTGCGGATGAAGATCAGAAGGAACGTTTTCTGCCCCGTATTTGTCGCGGTGAAACTGCTGCAATGGATCTGACTGAGCCTGATGCCGGATCAGACCTTCAGGCTGTTCAGCTCAAAGCCACTTATAACGAAAAGGACGGTAAATGGTATCTAAACGGAGTGAAACGTTTTATCACCAATGGTGATGGTCATATTTCCCTTGTGCTGGCGCGTTCGGAAGAAGGTACTCTTGATGGCCGCGGACTTTCAATGTTTATTTATGACCGCGTACATAAGGCTGTCAATATTCGACGGATCGAAAATAAAATGGGTATTAAGGGATCTCCAACATGTGAGCTCGTTTTTAAAAATGCGCCGGCCGAACTGGTGGGTGACCGTAAACTGGGGCTAATCAAGTATGTGATGGCTCTGATGAATGGAGCCCGCCTGGGGATTGGTGCCCAATCCGTTGGAATCAGTGAGGCTGCTTTTCGCGAAGCACTGGACTATGCCGAAGAGCGCGAGCAGTTTGGTAAGTCCATCATTAAATTTCCTGCTGTTTACGAAATGCTGGCTACTATGAAGGCCAAACTGGATGCCTCGCGTACCTTGCTTTATGAAACCAGTCGCTATGTTGATGTTTATAAAGCTTATATGCTTATTGCAGAAAAGCGCCAACTCACCAAAGAAGAGCGTCAGGATATGAAATATTATCAGCGATTGGCAGACTTTTTTACTCCTCTTCTGAAAGGAATGACCAGTG
>JBEPWN010000120.1:0-7435 GCA_041642395.1 Marinilabilia sp.
TACACCAATGCTCCTTTATCAAGATCGGTTATAATCCACAAAAACACATCATTCTCTACATCCGATTCATCCCTTTTTCATAACAAATATCAGCAAATTATTTAACCAGAGTCCCGATCTTCGCACCTTTCATTACTTTCATTAAATTACCCTTTACATCCATATTAAAGACCATGACAGGCAATTTGTTTTCTTTGCACATGGTTGTAGCCGTCAGATCCATCACTTTCAATCCTTTTTCATAAATCTCATCAAAGGTAATGGTGTCAAACCTCGTGGCCGAATGATCTTTTTCAGGATCGGCAGTATAGACACCATCCACGCGGGTTCCTTTAAGCATAACATCAGCATTGATCTCAATCCCGCGCAAAGCAGATGCTGTATCAGTAGTGAAATAAGGATTGCCTGTACCACCTGAAATAATGACCACTTCACCCTTTTCCAAAGCCTTTACTGCCTTTGGCTGGGAGTAAAATTCACCAACGGGCTCCATCCGGATAGAAGTCATAACGCGTGCCGGGGCACCAGCACTTTCCAAAGCAGATGCCAGGGCCAGACTATTGATCACCGTGGCCAACATACCCATCTGATCGCCCTTGTAACGGTCAAAGCCATCAGCTGCCCCCTTCAGTCCGCGGAAAATATTCCCGCCGCCAATAACCACTGCCACCTCTGCGCCATGGCGCGCAAGTTCACTAATTTGTTCGGCATAATCGGTCAAACGCTGAGAATCGATCCCATGCCCCTGAGCACCCATAAGAGATTCGCCCGAAAGCTTTAATAATATTCGCTTGTATTGCATAGTTACATTTAATCT
Organism: Marinilabilia sp.; assembly: GCA_041642395.1. Classification (GTDB taxonomy): domain Bacteria; phylum Bacteroidota; class Bacteroidia; order Bacteroidales; family Marinilabiliaceae; genus Marinilabilia. The sequence continues at coordinate 818 of JBEPWN010000120.1, forward strand.
AAATCCAAATCAGGATAAACGAAACTTCCTGAACATGGAAAAACGACATAATTTATGAATTTGACTGCTAAAATACGAATAATTTATCAGGAGAACGGTATGCCTGATTGACTCAGAGAATCAGAGACAAAAAAACATTTTGCTCTTGCAAAAATAATATTACCCTAACTAATCCAAGACAAAATATGTGAATACCTAATAACAATGCATCTAACGGTCTATCGTGATAAAAGGATGCAAAAAAGCCCGGTCAACAATTGACCGGGCTTTATATATCGCGATAAAAAAATCGTCAATAATTAATTGTTCAAAGTGTAACGCTCAAATGCTGTAACCGTCAAATCTTTGTTGGCACTCTGAAGGTACTGCTTGATAGAAATTTTATTGTCTTTAACAAAAGCCTGCTCCAAAAGCGTGCTTTCTTTAAAGAATTTACCAAGACGACCCTGAGCAATTTTGTCAAGCATATCCTCGGGTTTGCCTTCGTTGCGAGCTAATTCTTTCGCAATTTCAAGCTCTTTTTCAATTATATCCTGAGGAACAACATCGCGGCTTACCGAAACAGGAGCCATTGCAGCCACCTGCATAGCAACATCTTTAGCCATCTGATCGTCAACATCAGCCTGATTAAAACCAACCAGTGTAGCCAATTTGTTCCCAGGGTGAATATAAGCAACAACTTTCTCAGCTTCAATCACATCGAAAGCAGCCAATTCAAGTTTTTCGCCAATCACACCAATTTGCTCGGTAATGACATCTTTTACAGCCATTCCGTCGAAGTCAAGTTCTTTCAGTTCTTCCAGATTGGCGGCACCCTGATTAAGTCCAAGATTAAGAATAGACTGTGCAAGAGCTATGAAGCTGTCGTTCTTAGCCACAAAATCGGTTTCGCAATTCAGCACCATCAATGCACCTTTTTTTGCATCGGGGGTAACCTTTGAAAGCACAACACCTTCGCTGGCTTCGCGATCGGCACGTTTATTGGCAACGGCCATACCTTTTTTACGGATTTCTTCAACAGCCTTATCGAAATCGCCGTTGGCTTCGGTGAGGGCTTTTTTACAGTCCATCATACCAGCGCCGGTCAATTTTCTAAGTTTACTTACATCAGCAGCAGTAATAGCCATGATATATTTTTTAAAGGGTTATTAATAACAATAGATCGTTAGATTTTTAGATATTAGATGTAAGATAAATCATATAATACTGAAAATCTGCACCTTAATATATAAACCTTTTATGAACAAACAGTTGATTAAAAGGTTTTTGTAAAAATTAAACGGACTAATATAATGAGAGTAACCGGGTACAACCCCGGGCCTCTCAAACAATATTACTCTTGTTTATTACTTCCTTCTTCAGATGATTTCTCTTCTGATGGAGCAGTTCCTGAAGGCTTCTCGGCCTTTTCAGTCGTTTCGCTCTTATCGGGAGCTGAAGCAGTTTCAGACTTTTTAGCAACACTCTCAGCAGCTTCACTTTCATCAGTAGAAGATGCTACCGGTTGCTTTTCTCCTTTTGCTTCACCGGAAGTACCGGTTTTGCGGGCACGGGTACGGCGTCCTTCACCTTTTTTTCCTGTTTTAGCTTCACCTGAAGGCTCTTTGTCCTTTTCAACTTTTCGCTCAGACAGACCTTCTTTGATGGATTCTGTCATAACATCCACGATCAGCTCAATCGAGTTGGACGCATCATCATTGGCAGGAATCACAAAATCAATATTACGGGGATCTGAATTGGTATCGACCATCGCAAACACAGGAATATTCAACTTTTGGGCCTCTCTGACGGCGATGTGCTCTTTCATCACATCAACCACAAACATAGCAGCAGGAAGACGATTTAAATCTTTAATACTACCCAAAGTCTTTTCAAGTTTAGCACGCTGACGTGTAATCTGCAACTTTTCACGCTTCGAAAGACGATTCCAGGCATCTTCACCCATCATTTTATCGATGGAAGTCATTTTTTTAACCGCCTTACGCACAGTTGGAAAGTTGGTAAGCATACCACCCGACCAACGTTCATTAACGTAAGGCATATTAACGGCACTCACTTTATCAGCAATAATATCTTTTGCCTGCTTCTTGGTAGCGACAAACAGGATTTTGCGGCCCGATTTAGCAATTTGTTTTAAGGCATCTGCAGCTTCGTCAATTTTGGCTGCGGTTTTGTGAAGGTCAATTATATGGATTCCATTGCGCTCCATAAAAACATAAGGCGCCATGGAAGGATTCCATTTTCTTCTGAGGTGGCCGAAATGTACTCCGGCCTCTAATAGTTGATCAAAATTAGTTCTGGGCATTTTGTTTGTTTTTTTTCGTTTACATTCTGTTTAAAGCAACCATTAAGTAGTCCTTAACGAGGAATCTTAACAGTTTAGATACTAAACGTACCAGACGATTATTAACGCTTGCTAAACTGAAATTGTTTACGTGCTTTGGGTTGACCTGGTTTTTTCCGTTCCACAACTCTTGAGTCGCGGGTAAGAAAACCTTCAGCGCGCAAAGCAGGCTTATTTTCTTCATTGATTTTAACCAGTGCTCTGGCAATTGCCAGGCGTAAGGCCTCAGCTTGTCCTTTGCTTCCTCCGCCACTAAGCGTCACTTTAATATCGTAATCACCAACCACATTCAAGGTATTGAGGGGCTGCTTTACGATATACTGGAGCGTAGGCATAGGGAAATATTGAGACAAATCTCTTTTGTTGACGGTAATCTGGCCTTTGCCTTCGTTCACATAAATACGAGCAATGGCTTCTTTGCGTCGTCCAATAGCATTAATTACTTCCATACTGCTTATTTAATGGTATTAATATCAATTACCTTAGGTTGCTGGGCCTGGTGCAAATGTTCGCTGCCTGCATATACATGCAGATTACGGAACAACTGGCTTCCCAACTTATTTTTTGGCAACATTCCTTTAATGGAACGCTCCACCAGACGGGCGGGGTCTTTGGCAAACAACTGCTCAGGAGTAGTTTCTTTCTGACCACCGGGGTAACCGCTGTGAGAGAAAAATACCCTGTCGCTCCATTTCTTACCGGTGAGTTTCACCTTGTCGGCATTGATCACAATGACATTATCGCCACAATCGAGGTGGGGCGTATAATTTGGCTTGTACTTTCCACGCAGCAATTTTGCCACACGGGTACTTAAACGACCGACTACCATATCACTGGCATCTACAACAACCCACTCTTTATTAATAGTAGCTTGCGTGGCCGATTTTGTTTTGTAACTTAAAGTATCCACAGTCTTCCTCTTTTTATTTGACCTTCATAAAAAATAATAACACAACACACTTGTATGCCTTGCAGGCGCCGGAAACGGGCAATCTCTGACACCAACAAATTATCTGCAATACAATCAATTGTGTTGTTTAGCACGGATAATAATCGGCCGCAAAAGTACGCCTATTTTTATTAATTACCAATATTTCAGGGATAAAAAAAGAAAAGGATGAGAGGATAGGAATTATCAATGAGCAGCTAGCTTCTCATTTTTTTGTATTTTTATGAGCGTGTTTCGCCACATGCTAACGATTCCATCATGAACGAAAACAGGGAAAATTTTTATCCTTCCGAATTAAACGCATTGGCAGGTTTGTCATACCCCCTGAGAGAAGGCCTCTTTCTGAATATTGGCTTTTTTCAATTCCCTTACCCCTCTCCGTCCCCATGCAAGCGAAAATTGAACCTGGAATAATTATGGCCAATATCACTCCATATGGACTGCCGGGTTGTCGTATGTTTTTTGGTAGTTTTTTCAGTCAGTAGGCCGTAAAAAAAGATTAAACGCAGACACAAAGACACAAAGACACAAAGTTTTATTATCAAAAAGTTGAGATCAATACTTGTAGACACACAAAATAGCTCTTTGCCAGCAACTTGCAATAAACTTAAGCTATATTTTACAATAGTCCTTTAGCCCTTTGTAAATAAATGAAATAACTGTTTATATTTAAAAACACTCACGTATTAAGTAGCTAATTATCAGCATTAAATAATCCGTCTTAAATCTTATATCTAAAAACTCTTATGGTCTATTTATAATAGTGCATGGAAAAAATAATGTGCTATTTTTGCGACATTACAAAAATGAAAATGAAAAATGGATATACACGAGAAATTCATAAATATGGCGGCCAAACTGGCGGAAGAAAACGTTAATCAGGGTGGCGGTCCTTTTTCTGCCGTTATTGTTCGTAATGACGAAGTGATTGCCACGGGCTGCAACCGGGTGACAGACAAGCACGATCCTACGGCACATGCAGAAGTGGAGGCCATTCGCGAGGCCACCCGGAAACTGGAGAAACACGATTTAAGCGGCTGCACCATTTATGCCAGTTGCGAGCCATGTCCCATGTGCCTTGGCGCCATTTACTGGGCCCGACTCGATGGCATATTCTTTGGGAACACCCGCCAGGATGCTGCTGCCATAGGTTTTGATGATGAATTCATTTACAAAGAACTGGAAAAGCCCGTTACAGAACGCAGCATTCCCACCACACAAATAATTACGGAACATGTGAAACGGGCTTTTCAGACCTGGATTGCATTTCCGGAACGAAAGGAATACTAGTTATATGCGACTGACCCGCGATTTTTTTTCACGCGATGTTTTAGAAGTTGCACCAGATTTGCTGGGAAAAATACTGGTGCGCCATTTCGATAATGGAGAAACATGGCGGTTTACCATCAGTGAAACGGAAGCTTACCGGGGCGAAGAAGACCTCGGATGCCATGCCAGCAAAGGACGCACTCCCCGCACCGAGGTGATGTACCAAAAAGGTGGCCTGGTGTATGTTTATCTCATTTATGGCATGTACTGGCTCCTGAATTTCACCACCGGCGATGAAGAACACGCTCAGGCTGTGTTAATCAGAGGAACCCTTGAAGTGCAGGGCCCCGGCAGGGTAGGCCGTGCTCTGCAACTGGACAAATCATTCTACGGGGAAGACCTGATTACCTCGAATCGTTTATGGGTTGAAGCCCCCAAAGAGCAGCAAAGCAATGCTGTATTTACAACATCCCCACGCATCGGAATAGATTATGCAGGTAAAGAATGGGCCGGAAAGCTGTGGCGCTTCAGGATTTAATGTTGCCAGACAAGAAGAAAAAAACAAGATTAAAATAATCGCTGTGAAAATTGTGATCCAAAGACCATCTAACAAATATATTGCTGTCATGGAAGAGACTAAAAAACTCTCTCCTTTCTTGAATCCAGCAACCTGCTTACAATGATTACTCCAAATGTGGTCATGGCTAATCATTTTTGGCGATAACCCAAATGGCATGTATAATACCAGGGATAAACCCCAAAATGGTCAATAAAACATTCAACCAAAATGTTCCTTTCAGTCCAACTGTAAGGAAAACTCCCAAAGGTGGTAATATTATAGCGAATATTATTCTTAATAAACTCATCTCTCGTTTTTAGTATACCATGACAAAGGCATAAATATAGCCAATATAATCTCATTCTGCTTTTTTCTGGAAAAAGAAGGACTGTTTTCATTAAATAAATAACATATATCTTTATCCGCTATAATTTGTGAAATAATACGATACAGAATCATGAGATTCAACCTGCTTATACTTGCTTTCCTCTTTCCAATCCTGCTTTGGTCTCAGGAGCCTGAGCCGATACAAATAAAGAAACACAAAACAGACTCATTATCTGTTCTATTCATTGGGGACATCATGGGTCATGACAGTCAGATCAATGCCGCATATGATCCTGAAACAGACACCTACAACTTTGATTCATATTTCACCCACCTCAAGGATATCATAGACGATGCAGACCTTACCATAGCCAATCTGGAAGTAACCCTTGCAGGCCCGCCATTTAAAGGATATCCACAATTCAGTTCGCCGGATGTGCTGGCCCATGCCGTCAAAAATGCGGGAATAGATGTTCTTATCACCGCCAATAATCATTCCTTCGACCGGGGAGAAAAAGGGGTGACCCGGACCATTGATGTGCTTGACATACTTGGAATTATGCATACCGGCACTTTTCAAGACAGCACGGACCGGCAAAAAAATCATCCGCTCATCGTTACCAAAAACAACATCAAGCTAGCGCTTCTGAATTATACCTATAGCACCAACGGCCTTTCTGTTTCAGGACCTTCATCGGTAAATTACATCAACCGGGAAAAAATAAAGGAAGATATCCTGTACTCGAAGAGCTTAAATGCCGATCAGATCATTGTGCTTTTTCACTGGGGCAAAGAATACCAGTCTCAGCCCGAACCTGATCAGGAAAAATTATTCAATTACTGCAAATCCCTGGGAGCAAACATCGTTATAGGATCACATCCTCATGTACTGCAAAAAATGGAATGGAACAGGGAAGATAAACCAGAATCATTTGTGGCCTACTCGCTGGGTAATTTTGTATCCAATCAGAGAACAAGAAAACGGGACGGAGGAGCAATGGTAAAATTATCACTGCTTAAAACCGATTCTGTTATGAGCATTTCGGGGGCAGGCTATTATCTCACCTGGGTTCACAAGCACCTCATCAATCAGGAATATCAATTCACAGTGGTGCCGGCAAGTAAGTTTGAGAAACAGCTTCCAGAACCTTTCAGAAGCAATGATGAAGT
>JBEPWN010000121.1:0-7434 GCA_041642395.1 Marinilabilia sp.
CCCTTAACTGTCAGATAAACCTCGTCGCCCGAAGCCATGTACATTCCGGGTTTGAATCCTGCGTGTGTAGCAGGCATATCGGGTAATATATGCTGGCCGATGACGAGGTCCGGTCTTGGATTATCAAATGCACCTTCCTTCAGCATGAGGCTGGCTCCACCGGGAAATTTTTCTTCACCCGGTTGAAATATTAATAAAACGGTTCCTTTCCATTTATCTTTCAGTTCTTGCAATATTTCAGCTGTTCCAAGCAAAGCAGCCGTGTGTGCATCGTGTCCGCAGGCATGCATCACTCCTTTGTTTTCTGATGCAAAAGACAGCCCTGTTTCTTCATTGATGGGAAGGGCGTCCATGTCAGCCCGCAAAGCAATCACTTTTCCTTTCTCCTTTCCTTCAATGATTCCAACTATCCCGGTTGTAGCAAAGCCGTTGCGATAGGAAATTCCCAGTTTTTCGAGTTGTGAGATGACGTAAGCTGATGTTTCATATTCCTGAAATGACAATTCGGGATGCTGATGAATGTGTCGTCGATGTGCAACAACCTTATGATGATTATCCCTGGTTAATTTCCGGATTAGCTTTTTTAAATCTTCCATATTATTTGCTGGTTGAGGAGTTCTAAATGATATTTGTTAATAGTCCTTCATGTTCTTGTAAAAAACAGGCATACAGCTGTTTATACTTAAAGCATCCTTTGTATTACAATAGTCCGTTAAACTTTTGTAATTACTTGATACTTAATTGCCTGAATATTGTGGATTATTTATGTCAATACTTCGTTAAACTTTTTCAAGTGCCTGAAAATCAATGGCTTGAAAAGCACCAACAAATAACCACAACTCATTAAAAATAAAAACTTTGCGTCTTTGCGTTTAAGCTTTTTTTAACGGACTATTGTTATGTCGATAGCCAGATTATCAATCCCGAAGCTTCGGGATACGATTTATATTAAATCTCATATCTAAAAATCTAATGGTCTATTGATCAATACTCCGTTAAACTGTTGGAAATGCTTGATAAAGAGCCATATATAAATCAACGAGCTTTGATCACAACTCTCTGAAAATAAAAACTTTGCGTCATGGCGTCTCTGCGTTTAGCCTTTTTTTAACGAACTATTGATTGATATTAAGTAGTTAATGATATAAGCCGTTGACTTAACGGTTGAGCAACGATTCATCCTTGTGTGGAAAATATAATAATACAGCAAAGATAGTTGTTTCACATGATACGATGAAACGGCTTTGCCAAACGCTGAATGAAATGGTTTTTTGAACTTAGCAAGGATGTTGAAAAATGGCATGGTATTCGCGGATGTTGTGAATTAAAATTATTATTAGCTTTGTAAGAATGTTTTCTCTTGTTTCAATAAACTTTTATTTTTAGATATGAAAAGAATTATATTTTCTGCACTTGTTGCAGCCCTTACCCTTTCCGTTTATGGTCAGCAGAATAAGCCGGTCGTTGACTTTAAGGAAAAAATACATGACTTCGGAGAAATTCGTGAAGACGGCGGCACAGCAGCACATTCTTTTAATTTTACCAATACCGGCGGGCAGCCTTTGATTATCCATAATGTCAGGGCCTCCTGTGGTTGTACAAGTCCCGATTGGACACGGCAACCTATTCAGCCGGGCAAAAGTGGGTTTGTAAAGGTTACTTTTGATCCCCGTAACAGGCCGGGCAATTTTAATAAGTCAATTGTTGTGACCACAAATGGAGTGGAACCCACAGTTGTATTGCGGATTACCGGAAAAGTAGTGGCACGTGAAAAAGGCATTGAGGACATTTACCCCCGTGAAATGGGCGACATCAGGCTTAAATCGTCTCATCTTTCTTTTACACGCATTGCCCCCAAGGAAGTTAAAACTGAGTCTCTTGAAGTTTTTAATTCATCTGATAATCCTGTAACTATTGAATTTGAGAAGGTTCCTTCTCATCTGACGATCAAAGCAGTTCCCAAAACAATTGCTTCTGGCAAAGAAGGAAAAATTGTTGCAACTTATGATGCCGCAGGAAAAGATGATTGGGGATTTGTTGTTGATCAGGTTTATCTGAATTTGAATGGTGAACCGAACCGTCAAAACAGGCTTAGTGTGAGTGCTACCATCGAAGAGGATTATTCAAAATGGAGCGAGAATGAGATGGAAAATGCTCCGGAAATTGAAATTAAAGACCGGGTGTTTGATTTTGGAGAAATTAAGCAGGGAGAAAAAGTTTCACATGATTTTAAATTGACCAATACAGGGGAGTCCAATCTTATTCTTAGAAAAATAAGAGCTTCCTGTGGGTGTACAGCCATTGAGCCTGAAAAAACCGTTATAGCACCGGGTGAAAGCACCAAAGTGGTAGCGGAATTTAATTCCCGGGGGATGAGTGGACGTCAGAATAAGTCTGTCACCATTTATTCCAATGATCCAAAAAAGAGCACTTTGCTATTGAGGCTGTCGGGAACGGTTGTTAAATAATCATGAATTTTGGGGATGTTGTAAATTTCGAAAATTCAAGATAAATGAAAAACTGTTTAAATGATTACTGATGACAAGAATTCGTCAAACTCCTGTCACACGATGACAGTTAATCGTTTAAACTCGTAACAATCAAGGTGTTAGGGAATTGACTTTTTATATGCTTCAATCCTTCTAACATCTGAAAATCTAACGATCTATTGAGATGAGCATTGGGGAAGGATATAATCATATAGAAAATGATCCCCTCTACAAGGGATTAAATGTGAATAAAGGAGTAGAAAATCTTTCTTCTGTCAATAAGGATGCTGCCAAACGCTTTTTGGAGCGTAAACGTACTGCTCCAAATGTTGACCAATTTGTAAAAGGCATTCTTGATGGTAATGTTACTATTTTGAGTCAGGCTGTTACAATGATTGAAAGCAGCAGGCCCGAACATCAGAAAATAGCTCAGCAAATAATTGAACGATGTGTTCCTCATGCCGGAAAATCGGTGCGAATAGGTATTACAGGAGTACCCGGTGCCGGGAAAAGCACTTTTATTGAAGTGCTGGGAATGCACATCCTCGAAAGGGGCAGAAAACTTGCAGTTCTTGCTATTGACCCCAGCAGTGAACGTTCAAGAGGAAGTATTTTGGGAGATAAAACCCGGATGGAGCAATTGTCGGCCGAAAAAAATGCTTACATTCGTCCTTCTCCTTCGGCCGGATCACTGGGAGGAGTTGCCCGGAAAACCCGTGAAACCATCATTTTATGTGAGGCAGCAGGGTTTGATACCATTTTTATTGAAACAGTAGGGGTAGGACAATCGGAAACCGCTGTTCATTCCATGGTTGATTTCTTTCTTTTGCTGATGCTGGCCGGAGCCGGTGACGAATTGCAGGGAATAAAGAGGGGGATCATGGAAATGGCGGATGCTATTGCAATTAATAAAGCAGATGGACAGAATATCCAAAAGGCTAAAATGGCACGAACCGAATACAGAAATGCGTTGCATTTGTTTCCCCCTTCGCAGTCAGGATGGATTCCCCGTGTGGAAATATGTTCCGCTCTTTTAGATGAAGGAGTTGATGAGATATGGGAAATGGTTGGTGAATATATGGATATAACCTGCGAAAATGATTTTTTCCGGAAAAACAGAAGAGAACAATCCAAATACTGGATGTTTGAGACAATAAATGAACAATTGAAAAACAGTTTCTATCAGAATCCTGGAATTAAAAAGGAAATTGAGAAATATGAACAAAAAGTCCTCAGCAATGAAACGAGTTCGTTTATCGCTGCAAGAGAATTACTTGATAAATACTATAAACTGTAATAATTATTTTATGAGAAAAATTGCTTTTTTGTTTGTGATTGGAGTTTTACTGGCATCATGTGGTAGTGAAACCAATGAATACAAGGTGAACGGTCAAATTGACGGCGTAACTGAGGGACAAGCTGTTTTACAGAAAATTGAATCAACAGGTCCTGTTCCGCTAGATACAGCTGAAATTATGGCTGGTGAATTCAGTTTTTCAGGATCGATAGAGTATCCCGAACTTCATCTTGTGTATGTGAATGAAAACCAGATGCCTGTCGCATTCTTCCTGGAAGAGGGCAACATTGAGATTCAAGCCGATATTGATAGTATGCAGGCAGCTGATGTCAAAGGTTCACCTTTGAGTGAAAAATTTGAAACATTTAATGAGGAGGTACCCTCACGCCAGCGTTCCGAGGAACTCCAGCAGGAGTTTATGGCGGCCCGCGAAAGTGGAGATCAGGAGGTAATGGAAAAACTGGCTGAAGAATACCAGTCCATTATGATGGAACAACAGCAATATGTTAATGATTTTGTTTTTGAAAATACAGACAATGCTGTCGGTGCTTTTCTGGCAATGAATATGGCAAATGCCATGGAGCCAGATGAACTTGATGAACTGATTTCTTCTTTTGAAAAGAACATCCCCGGTCATCCCTATGTGCAGGAATTGAAAGAATTGCAGGAGTCTGCGCAACAACAACCAGAAATGCCCCAGCAACAACCTCAACAGCCTGAACAGTCACAACAACCCGAAGAGGCCCAAGAGCCACAGCAACCTACTGAGTAAATTGAACAGCAGGTGTTGGAAATTTTAGAGAAAAATTATTTTATGAAAAAAGTTGTTTTTTTATTTGTGATTGGTGCTTTGCTTGCCTCTTGTGGCGACGGATCCAATGAATATAATATTTCCGGAGAAATTGAAGGTGTTTCGGAAGGTGATGCAATCCTTCAGAAAGTTGAATCATCCGGACCGGTAGTTGTTGACAGTGCTAAAATTGTTGATGGTACTTTCAGTTTTTCAGGAAACGTTGAACATCCCGAGCTTCACCTTGTATATGTGAATGATAATCAGGCGCCTGTTCCCTTTTTCCTTGAAAGTGGCGAAATTAATATTTCCGGAAATGTAGAGAACTTGCAGGAGGCGAATGTTCAGGGATCTGAACTTAATGCCAAATTCAAAAAATTCAATGAAGGAGTACCTGCAAATGAACGCTCACAAGAACTTCAGCAGGAGTTTATGGCTGCACGTCAAGATGGCGATCAGGATAAAATGCAGCAACTTTCCGAAGAATATCAGTCTATCATGGAAGAGCAGCAGCAATATTATCGCGATTTTGTGTTTGCGAATAGCGATAACGCTGTGGGTGCTTTTTTAGCCATGAATATGGCGAATAGCATGGAAATTTCCGAGTTAGAAGAACTTTTGGTTTCTTTTGAGAAAAGCATTCCTGGTCATCCTTACGTTGATGAGATGGAAGAGATGCTGGAACCTATGAAAAAACAGCAGGAAGCATTGGATGTTATAGAGGAAGGTAAAACTGCGCCTGATTTTACGCTTACCGATAATGATGGCAATGAAGTCAGTCTCGAAGATTTTCAGGGAAAATATGTATTTCTTGATTTCTGGGCTTCGTGGTGCAGACCCTGTCGCGAAGAAAGTCCAAATTTGGTTAAAGCTTATGAGCAATATGGAGGCGACAATTTTGAAATTGTTGGCGTTTCACTGGATAAAACCAGCGAGCCCTGGCTTAAAGCTGTCGAAGATGATAACATGACATGGACTCAATTGCATGACCCCGAAGGGACTGTTGCCAATGAATATGGTGTACAGTCAATTCCTTTTACATTACTCCTTGATAAAGAAGGGGTGATTATTGACAAGAATCTTCGTGGTGAAGCATTGCAAAACAAATTGGAAGAAATTTTATAGGTCCGGGTCAAGACCTCTCTTTAAAACCGGTTTTCTTAGGAAAGCCGGTTTTTTTTGTCTTTAGTGTTCTTGAATTTTCAACAAACAGTCAAAATGATTGTTTAAACTTTAGACTTTTGGCCCGGGATACACACTTATATCAAAATGGATGCGAGGCTACATTTTTTTGTTTGCTTTTTTCTTAAAAAATGTAAAAACCAGCGCGGTTGAAAAAAGAAGGACCATTATTTTGCCGGATAAAAGTGAATGACATTTTGTTATTGCATATATTATTAAAATAAAGTTACATATATTATGAATTACGATCTCATTGTTATTGGAAGCGGCCCCGGAGGCTATGTAGCTGCAATCAGAGCTTCTCAACTCGGCATGAAAGTAGGCGTTGTTGAGAAAGCAGAACTTGGCGGTGTTTGTCTGAATTGGGGCTGTATCCCAACGAAATCGTTGCTGAAAAGTGCTCAGGTATTTGATTATTTGACTCATTCAGCCGACTATGGAATTAATATTGAAGGGAAAGTAAGTGCCGATTTTCCTGCTATGATAAAAAGAAGCAGGGAAGTTGCAGGGGGTATGAGCAAAGGCATACAGTTTCTCTTTAAGAAAAATAAAATTGATGTTATTGAGGGTACCGGTAAACTTACCAAAGACAAAAAAGTTGAGGTATCAAAGAGTGATGGGAAAAAGGAGACCGTCAGTGCCAAAAATATATTATTGGCAACAGGTGCGCGAAGCCGTCAGTTGCCCAACCTTCCCCTGGATGGAGAAAAGGTGATCGGATACAGAAAGGCCCTTGTTCTTGAGAAACAACCGGAATCGATGATTGTTGTGGGTTCAGGTGCTATTGGCAGTGAGTTTGCATATTTCTATAATTCTATCGGGACAAATGTTACTTTGGTGGAATTTCTGGATAATGTTGTTCCTCTGGAAGATGAAGAGGTATCTAAACAGTTGGCCCGGAATTTCAAGAAAGCCGGAATAAAAGTCATGACCAGTTCGCAGGTGACCAGTGCTGATACTTCAGGGAAAAAAGTTAAAGCGGTGGTGAAGACCAAAAAAGGAGAAGAAAACATCGAGGCCGATATTATCCTTTCGGCGGTTGGTATTGCTCCCAATATTGAAGATATAGGATTGGAAGACGCAGGTGTTGAGGTTGAAAAAGGCCGGGTGAAAGTGGATGAGTTTTATCGTACTTCAGCAGAAGGGGTTTATGCTATTGGCGATATTGTCGCAGGTCAGGCTTTGGCTCATGTGGCTTCTGCCGAAGGGATAATATGTGTTGAAAAGATTTCCGGACTGGACGTGGAACCACTCAATTATGGAAATATTCCGGCTTGTACTTATACTTTTCCTGAGGTAGCTTCGGTAGGCATGACTGAGAAAGCTGCAAAAGAGGCAGGGTACGAATTGAAAACAGGTAAATTTCCTTTCTCAGCATCAGGAAAAGCCAGTGCTGCCGGGCATAAAGATGGTTTTGTGAAAATTATTTTTGATGCCAAATACGGCGAGGTGCTAGGTGCCCATATGATTGGAGCCAATGTTACTGAACTTATTGCAGAAGTGGTTATGGCCCGTAAACTAGAGACAACCGGGCATGAAATCATTAAAGGCGTACACCCGCACCCAACTATGTCGGAGGCTGTTATGGAGGCAGCCGCTGCTGCATACGGGGAAGTGATTCATATTTAGTTTATAGTTTCGTGTTTCTAGTTTCGGGTTGATTCAAAGGTTTTGAG
>JBEPWN010000122.1:0-7397 GCA_041642395.1 Marinilabilia sp.
AGTCATGTTACAAACGACTACATCCTTACAGGTACATCGGAAGGAATGTATCGAATTGCCCTTTCGGATAACGATACAATTTCTGTTGCCGAACAAATAACAGATATTCCCATAACCAATATTACAACCATCGTTCCGCGGAAAGGGATTAGGGGGGATTATTGGATCGGCACAGAAGACAGCGGGTTTTTACTGTATTCTAATAAAAATAAAGAGAGCAAACAAATTGTCGACAACAGCCTGTGTTTAAAATATGATATTCAGTGGGAAAACATCCGGGATATTGAGGAAGAAAACAACGGCAATCTACTACTGGCAACCTGGGGAAATGGAGTTATTAAACTGTTCTATGATCCCGAAAGCGAGGATTATGTGGATTCATTTAATTTCACCACAGAAAATGGACTAAGTAACAATTATGTCAGAGACGTATTTTGTGACCGCGAATCCAATTATTGGTTTGCCACCTATGGAGGCGGCAGCTGTGTTCTGTCCAGCGAGCACAATGTTTTTTACAATCTGGAAACGATTGGATTCGAAAGAAATAAGGTACTCTCAACATTTCGACACGACAGCACCCTTTGGCTGGGACTGGAGAAAGGATTAATAAAAACAGATCCGTTCTGCTTCACCGATTTTGAATATTATGATGCTTCCCTCGGAGTTCCTGATGATGAAATAACCGGGTTCCATAAGTCTCCGGATGGTGTTCTTTTTGTTGCAAGTGGAAATAAAGGGCTTTACTACAGAAAACCCGGCGAACTGTCATTCTCCAATCTTCCTTACACCACAGAAATTACCAGCCTCAAAATAAGAGACATGGCGGGAAAAGGCAATGCAATATACCTGGCTACATACGGAGGGTTTTACACCATTGACATTTCAACCGGCCATGTAAGTCATCTGACCACCAGCCGGGGACTTCCACATAATAACATAAACTTTGTATTCATTGACTCTGAGGATAATGTATGGCTTGGTCCAAAAAACAGCGGAATCTGTAAACTCAACGATGATCGCATTGAAGTTCATAAAATATCAGATGTCCCAATTGATGTTTATGACATGGCGCAAACCTCTGACCTAAGCATTTGGCTGGCTACCCATGGAAGTGGCGTATTAAAATACAAGCAGGATTCCGTTATTACATACAATGTAAGCAAGGGTCTGTCCAAAAATTTTTGTTACAGCATCGAAGCCGACAACAAAGATCGCCTGTGGGTGGCTCACCATCCCGGATTAAGCATGATAGACAGCAATACGGAAAAAATTGAAATTTACGGGCATGAACAAGAGCTGGGTTCGGATTTTTATCAAATATGGGAAGATTCAACTCACACTTTATGGTTTGCCTCTGCACAAGGTGCCCTAAATTATTTTCCGGAGAAACATACCATAAATGAGGTACCCCCGGCATTAAATTTCACCAAAATCCTTATATCAGGTGATCAATATAATGCACATGATAAAATTAAACTACCCTACCCTTACAGGAGTAATTATCAATTCCGGTTCAATTTTATTGGCATCAGTTTCAACGAACCTGAAAATGTCACATATGAATACCAACTGGAAAAAGCTTCAGACGATGGATCCCCCGAATGGATTGAACTCGGAAACACACGCTTCAGAGAGTATGACTTCCTTCCAAACGGAAACTACCAGTTGAAAGTCCGTGCTTTTAATGCCGACGGAATTGCATCCGATCCAATTTCAGTTTCTTTCAGCATCGCTGCACCATTCTGGAAGAAACCCTGGTTCTACATTGTGCTTACGGCGCTGATCATTTATGCCGTCTATTTAATTATTGTTTACAGGGAACGTACCTTACGAAAACAAAAAGAAATACTGCAACACGAGGTAGATCTTCAAACAATTCAGCTGAGAAAGCAAAAGACCGAAATAGAGCGCAAAAATCAGGACATAACCGACAGCATCAATTACGCTAAAACCATTCAGTCATCGATATTGCCCCCACTTGAAGTTTTAAAAAGCTATTTTCCTGAATCGTTTGTATTTTTTATGCCACGCGATATTGTCAGCGGCGATTTTTACTGGTTTCACAAAACCAAAAGTCACTTTATTATCGGTTGTGCTGATTGCACCGGTCATGGAGTTCCTGGAGCATTCATGTCAATGATTGGAAGCACTCTTCTCAATGATATTGTAAAACGAAAAGATGTAAATTCTCCAGCTGATGTGCTTGAGCGGCTTGACCTTGAAATAAAAGTACTGCTTCAGAACAGCAGGAATAAAGATAAAACGCGCGATGGCATGGATATATCAGTAGTGGAAATTGAAATAGAAACCAGACGCGTAAGAGTGGCATCGGCCAAACGCCCTGTTTATATGTATCTTAATAATGAACTAATTATTTATAAAGGAAACCGGAGAAGTATCGGTGACTCATTGGTGGATAATGACACCCCATTTGTCAATATTGAATATAACTGTAGTATCAATGACCTGATATATCTGTCCTCGGATGGATTTTCAGATCAATTTGGCGGGCCAAATGAAAAAAAATTCATGAAACTCGGCGTAAGAAACATGTTGGAAAAAATACATGCCCTACCTATGGAAGAGCAACACAATGCTGTCATTAACAATTTCGAACAATGGAAAGGAGACCTTGAACAGGTGGATGATGTTATTTTTATGGGTATTAAGTTGTAGTCTTATCAATCCATCCAAGAATGGTTTGCTTCCCCTTAACCGTCTGATTCAGTTTTACATCAATGCGACTGTTTAGTGGCAAAAAAACATCAACCCGTGAACCGAATTTGATGAATCCCATTTGGCGACCCTGTTTTGCAGCCTCGCCGGGTTTTGCATAACAAACAATTCGTCGGGCAAGAGCGCCCGCTATCTGGCGCACCACAATCATTTTCCCATCCGTTGTTTCCAGAGCCACAGTTGTCCGTTCGTTTTCAACTGAAGCCTTTGGAAGATAGGCAGCCTGAAAACGTCCATTATGATGTTTCATATACCGAATGATGCCGCTCACGGGAAACCAATTAATATGCACGTTAAAAACCGACATAAAAATTGATACCTGGATGCACTTCTCCTTCAATACCTCATTTTCTTCCACTTCTTCAATCGCAACTATTTTCCCATCAGCGGGAGCAATTACAGCCTGATCCTGAAGAAACATCTCACGTCGGGGACTACGAAAAAAACTAAGAAAAAAGAAAAAAATCAAAATTGAAATAAGAGCAGTCCATTCCAGTATCGAAGCAGGTGAATTGGACAGGAAAAAAACTCCTGTATTAATCCCGGCCAAGAGTAGAAATACAACAGTCAATGTTGGGAAACCTTCCTTGTGAATAGTCATGATATGGTTTGAAAAGGTAAATTAGATGATACAAAGTTAACAAAACAAAAGATAACAGCTAACAGCAGGTGCTGAGAAAAACACTCCATCAAAACGATCCAGCATACCCCCATGTCCGGGAAGCATACTTCCTGAATCCTTAACATTCACACTCCGCTTAAGCATTGATTCAATAAGATCGCCATATGTTCCCAAAACCGACACCAAACTACCAATAACCAGCCAGTCAACAAGATCAACAATCCCCAGAAAATGATGGCTTAACAATGCAATCAGGATTGTTAAGAGAAATCCACCAATCGCCCCTTCCCAACTTTTGGCAGGAGAAATTCTTGGAAACAATTTCCTTCGGCCAAAAAGCGACCCAATGAGATAAGCGCCGGAATCATTGGCCCAAATCATTATAAAAAAGGCCAAAAGCAGATCATAACTATAAACACCTTTAAAAAAAGCAAGATGATGAAGAAAGGCAAAAGGAATGGCCACATAAAACGGCACTAATAATGTGGTCGCAATATTAAGCAGTGATTTTTTATCCTTTGAATACAATTCAGATAAAAACACGCCTCCTACTAATGGAACAGCAATAACCAGCCAGCGTAGATGTATTCCGCCATAAAAAATCAGAAATGAAATCATATAAAGAAACAGTCCAATGGAAAGCGCCCAATATATGCGTACTTTTCCCTCGACACCACTGATGATTCTAATAAACTCATACATCCCGAGCATTACAACCACTCCAAAAATGGTCATGTAAGCCAACGGATGATACCAAATTCCTAAAATAATCGCGATTACAAAAATTAATCCTGTTATGGTTCTTTGCCAAAAATTGTCCATGCTAAAACATTATTTTCCCGGAATATCAAAAAGGACTCTCAGAATAGAAACTCCATTGGCTCAAGAACCGGGAACAGTCACAAAAATTTTATATGATTATCATAACTATAAATTTAAAATATCAACTCTCCAAATCAATCAAAACAATCAGTTCACGTGGTCCGTGAGCACCCATCACCAGCGTTTTCTCAATATCAGCAGTGCGGCTTGGGCCGGTAATCACCGAGATCAGGGAAGGCTGTATTTTACGTTTGGTTTCAACCTGATGAAATCCATCACTTATTGAAGCCACCAGCTGGCTTTTGCCAGCCATAACAATATGCACCGGTGGAAACACATTCATCCGTCTTCCCGAACCACCCAAACTACTCACCATGACACTTCCTGTAAGAGCAATTAAAGCTTCGCAGGTTGTAATACCTACTTCAATATCTTTGTCGGGATTAAAATAACTCACCTCCAAACCATGCTGTAATAGTTTCTTCTGAAGCAACTCATCAGATGTGGTTAAAATGCCAGTATTACGTTGAATAATTATTTTTTTTAATTCCGTTAACAAGGCATTTTCACCATTTTCCATCACAACTTCACCGCCGATAGCCACCAACTCATGCAGAAAAGAAGTGAGTAAATCATCAACAGAAGGAAAAACCTGACCTTCAGGAACTTCATCCAGCCAACTATCCTCCCATAAATGAGGTTCAGGATCCCTTAAACGGGAAATGATTCTTTCCCTGGAATTCTTATTTATCCTCTTTTGAATCATTATTAATCTGTTCTGTTTGAGTCTTCTCGTCCTTTCCTTTACTCTCAGAAGAAGCATCTTCTTTTTTCTCCTTCTCCGAATCATTATTATTGTCCTCTTCATTTGACCCGTTTGAGATAACGTGCTCCGGACCTTTGCGTTTACCAAATATTTTTTCCAGATCCTCGCTGAAAATAACTTCTTTCTCTAAAAGTAAATTGGCCAGATGGGCGTGTTTTTCTTTATTTTCAGTAAGAATTCTTTTTGCTCTGTTATATTGCTCTTCAATAATATCAGAAGCTTCCTTATCAATTAATTCAGCAGTTTTATCACTATATGGTTTTTGAAATGAATACTCATTTTGCCCGGTAGAGTCAAAAAAGCTGATATTCCCCAGGTTTTTACTCATTCCAAAATAAGTTACCATTGCATAAGATTGACGGGTAACCTTTTCCAGGTCATTTAAAGCACCGGTAGATATCCGGTTAAAAATCAGATCCTCTGCAGCGCGTCCTCCCAAGGCAGAACACATTTCATCCAATATTTGATCGGCGGTAGTCAATTGCCGTTCATCCGGAAGATACCATGCTGCGCCAAGTGCTTTTCCCCGGGGAACAATGGTTACTTTAACCAATGGATGAGCGTGCTCCAGCAACCAGCTGATAACAGCGTGTCCGGCTTCATGGTAAGCAATTGTCCGTTTTTCATCCTTGCTAATGATCTTATTTTTTTTCTCAAGTCCACCTACAATCCGATCAACAGCATCCAGAAAATCATCTTTCTCAATGAGTTTTTTATCACGACGGGCAGCAATCAAAGCAGCCTCGTTACAGACATTGGCAATGTCAGCACCTGAAAAACCAGGTGTTTGTTTGGCCAGAAAATCAGGATCTACATCATCTTTGAGCCTGAGTGGCCGCAAATGCACTTTAAATATCTCCTTACGCTCTATCATGTCAGGCAGTTCTACCGCTATCTGGCGATCAAAACGACCGGCCCGCATCAGAGCGCGATCAAGTACATCAGCCCTGTTTGTTGCTGCCAGAATGATCACACCACTATTTGATGCAAAACCATCCATTTCCGTCAACAACTGATTTAATGTATTTTCACGCTCATCGTTACTGCTAAAGCCTGCATTTTTACCCCGGGCCCGGCCAATGGCATCAATTTCATCGATAAACACGATACATGGAGCCTTTTCTTTGGCCTTCTTAAATAAATCACGGACCCGCGATGCTCCAACTCCAACAAACATTTCCACAAAATCGGAACCCGACATACTAAAAAACGGCACATTGGCTTCGCCTGCTACCGCCTTAGCAAGTAATGTTTTACCGGTTCCGGGAGGACCTATCAGCAAAGCTCCTTTTGGAATTTTGCCCCCCAATTCTGTAAATTTCTCAGGCGTTTTAAGAAACTCAACAATCTCTTCAACTTCCTGCTTCGCCTCAGCCAGTCCGGCAACATCACCAAAATTGACATTAATATTTGATTCTTTATCAAAAACTTTAGCTTTTGACTTTCCGACATTGAAAATGTTACCTGCACCACCTCCACCGCCGCCTTGTGAGCTCATCCGCCGAAAAATAAAAATCCAGATAACAACCAAAAGTAAAAGCGGCCACATCATTCC
The DNA here is from genome assembly GCA_041642395.1 of Marinilabilia sp. GTDB lineage: Bacteria > Bacteroidota > Bacteroidia > Bacteroidales > Marinilabiliaceae > Marinilabilia. Next base: position 6,562 of record JBEPWN010000122.1, read on the forward strand.
TATGAAATCACGGAAAAAATTAACCCTTTCTTCGTATTCTACAGGTATTCTAATGTTATATTCATTTTCGGCATCTTTTCGGGCTTCTTCAAACCGGTCAATGGTTGGAATTTTCACCGAAAAATGAGGACCCGTTTTTGATGGAACATAATCCCCTTTAAACAACTCACGGTATTTATCCAGGTCTTCCGCTTCAAGAGTTACCTCGGCAATTCCTTCATTGGTAACAACCACCACCCTGTCAATATCACCACCAGGAAGAATTTCATCTTCAAAGACACTATACGACAAGGTTTGCGGTCCCTGACCAAGATTAAAAGTACTCACAATCACCAGAGCAATAAGAATCAACCCATAAATCCAATAGGCATTGAATTTGGGCATTTTAGGACCTTGCGGCTTTTGATCCCCATCTTTATTGTTTAAACCTTCTATCGGTTTTTTAGGCGCCTGTTTTTCTTTTTTAGGCTCCTTAGGCGCATCATTCGGATTTTGTTTCTCGTTTTCTATCATATAATAGTTAAGAAATAAAGTCGATTAAAATAAATTCTCAATATCTTTACGTTCAGCATCAGCCCATAATTCTTCAAGGCTGTAAAAATTTCGTGTGGTCTTCTGGAAAACGTGAACCACTACATTCAGGTAATCAAGCAATATCCACTCAGCGTTTCGCTTACCTTCCACATGAAATGGTTTTTCTCCGGCATCCCTGCGGACAGTTTCTTCAATAGAATCAGATACAGCATCCACATGAACATTACTATCTCCTTCACAAATCACAAAGAACTCGGCAATCATATTTTCTATATTCCGAAGATCAAGAATGGTAATATTTT
>JBEPWN010000123.1:0-7386 GCA_041642395.1 Marinilabilia sp.
ATGAAGGATCGGTTTTGAATTTAATATCACAGTCATCCGTTAGGGTGCGAAAAAAGAGATGTGGCTTTTCTTTGATGCGACGTGCTTCAAATTCTTCTTTCAATTCCTGAAGTACATTTGCCACTTTTATGGGTTTTGTTTTTACAGGTGTTTGTCCTTTTTCCAGTTGCGCAAACAGTAGGGTATCCTCAATAAATCGGACCAGTAAGTTACTATTTGATGCAATATGAGAAAAATAGTTCTGTCGTTCTTCTGCCGTTGCTTTGGGATCGGACATGAGTTCCGAGAAACCGGTAATGGCCATTAGCGGTGTTCTGACTTCATGACTTAGGTTTTCCAGAAAGGAAGTTTTGAGCCGGTCGGATTCCTGAACGCGTTCTTTTTCTCGGGTAAGTCGTTTTTTGGCAATTTCCAACTCGCTGAAAGACCGCTGCAAATAATTCATCATCTGGTTGAAATGATTTGCCAATTCTTGCATTTCGTCGTTCGAACTGATGTCGGCTCTGGTGCTTAAATCTCCATCCGAGGCCCGCCTGAATTTCTCAAGTAACGATTTTATTGGTGTCGTGATGTATTTAGTAAGATACAAAGCCAGAATAATGGCGATCAAAAAAACAATGACGCAGAGAACGATCAACTCAAAAATTAATTGATTAACCTCTGAGAAAATTTCTTTTTGGGGAATCCATAACGCAATGGTCCAGCCATTCTTTAATTTTTCCCGGGATCCGATGTAGGTCGCTTTGTCGAATTTATAAGTGATGAAATCGGTAGTCGATTCTACTGTTTCAGCAACAAGAGATTGCATGGCAGGTGAAGTGCTATCACCTTTATTGCCGGAATAAAGCAGGTCGTTTTCTTCGTCAAGCAATATAAGTTGTCCTGTATCAAAACAGTGGAGTGTGTCCAGGTGTTTTGATAAATTATTGAAGTCAAGGTCTGATCCCAAACAGGCCACCAGTATCGAATCCATATAAATGGCTTTTGAATAAGATATAACTTTCATATCCCATGGGGGCCAGTAATAAGGAGATGTCCAGGCTTCTCCTTCCTCAACGGCTTTGGTCCACCATTCCATAGAGGGATGTGACAGGTCTTTATCCATGATACTGTATTCCTTACCCCGGTCATATTGGCCATTCCTGTCTTCATCATGAAATTCTATGGTATGCTTTCCCCTGACATATTCTGTGTTGAATACGATCCAAAGGCTCATGGGTGCCATCAGGTGAAGTATTTCTCTTACCTGGGGAATGAAATTTTCTTTGAACCGGTTCAGCGTTGCTTCGTTTCTAAAATCAGACTGCAGGTCAAATGAGCTGAGAAAAGCAGCTTCCAATGCCATGGATGATTCTTTGAGATCATCAGCGTGATGTTCAAAACGAGTGGCGATCATCCTGGCATCCTGTCGCATTTGACGAATGGCATCGTTTCGTACCTTTTCACGCGCAAAATAAATCCCTGGCAATCCCGTCATTAACATGGCCATGGCAACCAAAACCAGCATTAAAACTGTTAATTTTTTTCTGAAACCATATATTGCTATCATTCCGTTCTTGTTTGGACAATAATAACAATTTAACAATTTCTTGGTAAAGAAGTCAATTCGGTGTACGTTATTCTTCCTGGATTCCAGAGATGACGATTATTATGTAATTCTATTTCACTGCAGGTGGTTGAAATAATTGACTATTCCCGGAAATGCAATAAACGGCTTATGTATTTTCCTAAAATGTCAAACTCAAGATTAACCACAGTTCCTTTTTCGATTTGATGAAAATTGGTATATTCATAAGTATAAGGAATGATGGCCACCGAAAACCGGTCGTCCTGGCTGTTCACCACTGTCAGACTTACACCATTGATGGTTACCGATCCTTTTTCTACTGTCATATATCCCTGGGCTGCCTTTTCACGGTTGATGTCGTACTGAAAAGTAAAATACCAGCTTCCATCTGCTTCTTTGACTTCGGTGCAATGTGCTGTCTGATCTACATGTCCCTGAACAATATGTCCGTCAAGTCTGCCGTTCATGAGCATACTGCGTTCTAAATTTACTTTGTCCCCTGACTTGAGCAGGCCCAGGTTAGATTTTTCAAGCGTTTCACGAATGGCCGTTACGGTATATGTATTGCCCTCTGTGCTAACCACAGTTAGGCAAACTCCATTGTGCGCTATGCTCTGATCAATTTTGAGCTCATTTGTAAATGAGCATTCCAGTTTCAGATGGACATTACTTTGCTCTTTTTTAACCGCTACAACAGTAGCTGCTTCTTCTATAATTCCTGAAAACATAATGATATAATTGGTTTTAGTTTATTTAAACATAATGACCATTGGGTGTGTTTCTGAATTTAAGAAGTGCTAAATTAGAAACAATTTTTGGAGAACACGAATTATTAAATAACATATCTATGAGTGTGACGATAAAAAGCCGTTATTCAGGTAACCTTAGGGTTGAAAGCACCCATCTGCAATCGGGAACCCAAATCATTACTGATGCACCTACCGATAATCGTGGTAAGGGCGAATCCTTCTCACCCACCGATCTGCTTGCCACTTCTTTGGGCAGTTGTATCATGACCATAATGGGTATTAAGGCTATGGATAATAATATTGACATCGAAGGCACAGAAATTGAGATTACCAAAATCATGGCAAGTAATCCGCGACGTGTTGCCGAGGTGGTTGTTGAGTTCTTTTTTCCCCTGAAAGATTATTCGGATTCAGAAAGGCAAATGATTGAAAGTGTGGCCGGTATTAGTCCGGTACCTGTTAGCTTGTCTTCAGAATTAAAACAAACCATTCGTTTTCACTGGTAAAAACTTTACATTTGCATATATGATACTATTGACAGGAGGAACAGGGCTGGTTGGTTCTCATGTGCTGTATACGCTTACATCCAATGGAGAAAATGTAAGAGCCACACGCCGTAAAAACAGCAATATTGGAGAGGTTGAAAAACTTTTCAGATTTTATGCTGATGATCAGGCCGATTCATTGCTTTCACGCATTGAGTGGGTTGATGGCGATTTGGCGGATTATTTTTCCATGGAAAAAGCGCTGGAAGGAATCTCGCATGTTATTCACTCAGCCGCTATGGTTTCCTTTAATCCAGGAGAATCATCCAAAATGTTGGAAGTAAATGCCGAAGGGACTGCCAATCTGGTTAATGCATGCATGGAAAAAGGTGTTGAAAAATTCTGTTACGTAAGCTCGATTTCTTCTCTTGGACGACATCCGGAGGGGAAAGAGGTGGATGAGAAAATAGAATGGCAACCTGATGATAACCGTTCGGCTTATTCGCACAGTAAATTTCGTGCTGAAATGGAGGTGTGGCGGGCTTCTAAAGAAGGATTGCCGGTAATTATCGTGAATCCTTCGGTAATTATAGGTCCCATCGACTGGAAGCGCAGTAGCGGCCGTCTGTTTTATTCCGTGCGCAGAGGAATGCCTTTTTATACAAACGGAATTACTGGTTTTGTCGATGTGCGTGATGTGTCGGAAGCTTTGATGGTTTTGTTGAAAAGCGATGCGGTTAATGAACGATTTATTCTCAATGGAGAAAACCTGAGTTTTAAAGATTTCTTTACAAAAGTGGCTCATGCCCTCAACAAACGTCCTCCCTTCATGGAAATTTCAGAATGGGTGACGGGATTTGGCTGGCGGATCAATCTGTTTCTTTGTTATATTTCAGGTAAAGCTCCTGCAATTACAAAAGATACAGCCCGGGCGGCTCACAATAAATCATTTTATTCCAGTCGTAAGTTTTCCAAACAATTTAATTTTTCTTTTCGATCAATTGACGAAGCTGTGAAAAATACGGCCCTTTGGTATAAACAATTTTGATCAATTGTATCATGCTATAAATACCTTACATACTCAAACTAGAAACCCGGAACCCGAAAACTAGAAACAATATTTAATGAAGAAAAATAAGAGAAAATCTTCTTCCGGCGTAAAGGCCTCAAAGGGTAAGCGATTTCGCGGTTGGGTTCTTCGGTCATTATTAAAGCTTTTTGTTGCCGGGGTGACATTCATGGGAGTATTTCTCTCTCTGGTTTATATAGGTCTTTTCGGGAAAATTCCCGGGGTCAATGAATTGAGCCTTATTAAAAATAATTCTGCTTCGGAAGTTTATTCGGCAGACAATAAAATGATCGGGAAGTTCTTTCTGGAGAACAGGCGCAATATAGAAAATATCCATATTTCCAGCCATGTTATAAATGCTTTGGTGGCTACTGAAGACAGCCGGTTCTTTGAGCATAAAGGGCTTGATTATGTCAGCATGGGCCGTGTTATGGTGCACTCGGTTCTTCTTGGGAATAAAGCTCAGGGAGGCGGCAGTACCATTAGTCAGCAACTGGCCAAGAATCTTTTCCCCCGGCGTGACTATAAAGTAATGTCGTTGCCCGTTAATAAAGCCAGGGAAATGTTTACTGCTGCCCGGCTGGAAGAAATTTATTCCAAGGCTGAGATATTGAATCTGTATTTAAATACTGTTCCGTTTGGTGAAAATATTTATGGCATTGAAGTGGCTGCAAACCGGTTTTTCAGTAAATCTTCATCCGCTCTTGAGCCTCACGAGGCGGCCACTCTCATAGGAATGCTGGCAGCTAATACTTATTACAGTCCCCGGCTTCATCCCGAACGAAGTCTTATGCGCCGCAATATGGTGCTCGATCGAATGGTAGAACAGGATTTTCTTTCCCCGGAACAGGGTAGCAGATTTAAGGAGAAACCAATAGATCTTGACTATCAGGTACTTGATCAAAACAATGGTCCTGCGCCATATTTCTTGGAGCAAATAAGGCTTCAGGCTGAAAAGATATTAAAAGAGCAGTATAATGATTCCATTAATTTATTGTCTGATGGGTTAAGACTTTTTACCACGCTCGATTCCCGGTTGCAGTCATTTGCAAATGAGGCTGTGAGTAATCAGTTAATCAGACTGCAAAATGAATTTGATAAACACTGGAATGGTCGAAAGCCCTGGGAAGGTCATCCCGGAATTTATGTGTCGGCACTTAAAAAATCGAAAAGATACCAGTCGCTTGAAAAAAAAGGACTGAGTGAGACGGAAATTATGGAGGTGATGGAAACACCCGTCAGGATGGTAATACTGGAGGATGGTAATACGAAAACTGTCAGGATGTCACCAGCCGATTCAGTGGCATTGTCGCTTAAACAGCTTCAAGCCGGTTTTCTTGCCGTTAATCCTTCTGACGGGCGAGTGCTGGCCTGGGTGGGAGGGACCAATTATAAATTTGTTCAGTACGATCACGTTACGTCTAAACGTCAGGTTGGCAGTACTTTTAAACCATTTGTGTATGCCACTGCTCTTGAAGAAGGTTACGAACCATGCGATTATATCAGCAACGAACAGCGTAAATACAGATTGCATAAAAACTGGTCGCCTGCAAACAGTGATGGTGAGCATGATGGGTATTATTCTCTGCAAGGCGCTTTGATCAATTCGGTTAATACCGTAACGGCTGAGTTGACAGTCGAAACAGGGGCTCACGATGTTATTGACCTAGCCAGAAGGGCTGGTATTGACAGCCCCATGCCTGAAGTTGCTTCAATCGGATTGGGAACAGCCAATCTTTCGCTTTATGAAATGGTAAAGGCCTATACTGCATTTGCCAATTATGGCAATGGAATTGAGTTGCAAAGTTTGTTGCGCATAGAAAATTCGGATGGAAAAGTTTTATATGAAGCCAAACCTGCCCGTATGCTTGATGCTGCTTTTGAAGAAGAAACTGCTCGTTATATGGTTCATATTTTAAAAGGCGTTGTGGATCGGGGCACAGCGAATTCATTGAGAAGTGTTTTTGGATTACGAACTGAACTGGCAGGAAAAACAGGCACCACTCAGGATAATGCGGATGGTTGGTTTATAGGTTTCAGCCCGGGTCTTGTAGCCGGTGCATGGGTGGGGGCCGATAATCCCGGCATCCGGTTTAGAAGTACAGCACTCGGGCAGGGTGCACATACTGCACTGCCTGTTTTTGCGCGTTTCATGCAGCAAGTGGAGCGCTCTGGCTTCACAACAGGAATAGGACGACAGACTTTTTACCCTATGCCTGAACATTTGCTGGCCAAAGTTGATTGTCCCGATTTTTCGGATGAGGATCCCGATCTGGGTTTTTTCCAGCGTCTCTTTGGTGGAAGTAAAAAAGACAAAAATGAAGATGACGATAAAAAAGATGAAGAGTTTGATTTTAAGGACCCGGAAGACAGGCAAGAAGAAGATGAAAAAGGAAAATCACTTCTGGACCGTATGAAAGATATTTTCAGAAAGAAAGAATAGATAAGATTTCAAAAATTTGAGGAATTCTTCCTTGCAACGAATGGCTATTCCCTGAAGTTTGAATCTTGTGAAACTGTTTTCTGCAAAATATCCCTTTCCTTTCTTGTCATCCCTTCCACCACCAGATTATATGAATTTCGAATCCATTGCTTCAGCATGTCATCCGGTACAGAGCCCTCTATATGGATCGTGTTCCAGTGTCTTTTGTTCATATGAAAACCAGGTTGGACGCATGGAAATTGTTCCCGCAACTCAATAGCAAATTCCGGTTCGCATTTCAGGTTCACCCACAGAGACTCTTCCAGATCAGTCAGTGCAAATATTTTTTTGCCCACTTTGAATACAAGGGATGTTTCATCAAAGGGGAGGTCTTCTGATGTGGAAGGAAGCGATAAGCAATAGTCTCGGAGTTCTTCAATATTCATTGTTAATAGCGATTTACGGTGTTTTGCATAACAGACTATCGGGCAAGCGGATGAAAGGCTTCAATTATATGTTCCAGCTTCCATTTTTCATCATCGTCATGAGGTAGCCAGCAAATGACATCGAAACGGGTTTCGCAATCCAACTCGTTTTCCATTATGTAGGCTTCTGCTGCATAGGCAATGGCATTCATTTTGGCTGGAGTAATGCTGTCCCTGGGGTGCTCATGATATTCTGAATCTCTTGTACGTACCTCAACAATTACAAGTTGATCTTTATCATATGCAATGATATCCACTTCTTTCCGGTCGTAGCGATAGTTGCGGTCCACTATCCGGTATCCGTTGTCGAGCAGATAGGCGGCTGCTTTGTCTTCACCTTTTTTGCCTAATTCATTGTGATGGGCCATTGGTTTTTTGTTCTATGTTATTTAATAATACTCCGTTAACCGTTTGTAATTATTTGATGTTTAATTGCTTGTAATTTCATCTCTTTCGTTAACCTCTATACCCCATGTCCTGTACTGTGAGCCCTTTACGGATAAACCAAAAATCCCCCGTCTTCACTTACCTGCAGATGTATTTGTGCCCCCATGATCAAAGGTTCATTTTGAGTATGATGTCCGGCGGGAAAATCAAACAATACGGGGT
>JBEPWN010000124.1:0-7341 GCA_041642395.1 Marinilabilia sp.
GTATAACCAAAGTAATTTCAGAAGATCAGACCGTTAATATGCGTTCAATACATATAGAAAGCCATGACGGCATATTTGAAGGAACCATTTATCTTTATATTCACAATACCGAAGATCTTAACAATCTCATTCTGAATCTCGTAAAACTCAAAGGAATACACAATGTAACCCGTAAGGAAAGAATTCATAAATCAACATAACCGGCGTCCAATCAATATAAATTCAACAATACCAAAACGTTAAAGCCAAATTGCATTGTATCTTCAACTTTTCCCTTAATTCAATTTGGTTTTAATCTAAATAATTTTTTTATCTTTGCAAGTAAGAAATCATGTATTATTTCTTTAATTGCAATTGATTATGAACAGGCCATCCAACAAAGAAACGGTCAAACAAATATTTACCGAATATCTCCAAAAAAACGGGCACCGGAAAACTCCGGAACGCTATGCCATACTGGATGAAATATACTCGCGCGACGGTCATTTCGACATTGAATCGCTTTATATATTCATGAAAAATAAGAATTACCGGGTCAGCCGTGCAACTCTCTACAACACCATTGATCTTTTACTGGATTGCAAGCTCGTTATCAAACATCAGTTTGGAAAAAATATAGCTCAGTTCGAAAAAGCTTTTGAATCAAAACAACACGACCATCTCATCTGTACAAATTGCGGCAAAGTAATAGAATTTTGTGATCCGAGCATACAAATTGTTTTGGATAATGCTTCAAAAAATCTGGATTTCAGCGTAATACACCACTCACTGTATATTTATGGGACTTGCAAGGAATGTAGCGAAAACCTGCTTAAAAAAAGCAAAATAAAAATATAGTCTTCAATTAGCGGTTGTAAGAAATTATTGATTACTTTTACGCATCGGAATGTCATCCTAAAAGGAAGGCCTTCCGATTTTTATTGCGCAAAAGTCTGAAGCACAGACAGTTATTACATAAAACACAAATTTTTAGGATAATGAAGGTTGATGTATTATTAGGATTGCAATGGGGAGATGAAGGTAAAGGAAAAGTAGTTGATGTTTTAACCCCGGAATATGATGTTATTACCCGTTTCCAGGGCGGACCCAACGCCGGTCACACATTGGAATTTGACAACAAAAAATTTGTGCTTCATAATATCCCGTCCGGGATTTTCCAGGGCGACAAGATCAATGTGATCGGGAATGGCGTAGTGCTCGATCCCATTATATTCAAACAGGAAATTGACGGACTGAAAGCACAAGGAATTGATCTGATCGACAAACTGTTCATATCCAAAAAGGCACATCTTATATTGCCCACACACCGGATTCTTGATGCAGCTTCCGAAGCATCAAAAGGAATTACCAAAATCGGATCCACTCTCAAGGGCATTGGACCTACCTATATGGATAAGACCGGAAGAAACGGAATCCGGGTAGGTGACATTCTCACCAATTTCGATGAAAAATATGCAGCTCTAAAGGAAAAGCATGAAAAACTCATCCAAATGTATGATTTTGAATACAATTTGGAAGACTTTGAAAAAGGACTCAAAGAAGGTATTGAAACCCTTCGCAAGTTTACCCTTATTGACAGTGAGCATGAACTGAACCGCTATATAAAAGGCGGACAGTCAATCCTGGCAGAAGGAGCCCAGGGAACCCTTCTGGATATTGACTTTGGTTCGTATCCGTATGTAACTTCATCCAATACTGTTTGCGCCGGAGCATGCATCGGAATGGGAATTTCTCCCCACAACATCGGTGAAGTATATGGTATTTTCAAGGCATACTGTACCCGCGTTGGCTCGGGCCCCTTCCCCACCGAACTGTTTGATGAGGACGGTGATAAAATGCGGGAGAACGGAAACGAATTCGGCAGTACCACAGGCCGGCCCCGTCGTTGCGGATGGCTCGATCTGGTGGCATTAAAATACAGCGTCATGATAAATGGCGTTACAAAACTCATTATGACCAAGGGAGATGTCCTGAGTTGTTTCAAAACCATTAAAATCGCCACTTCCTATAAAATTGGTGATGTGGTTACGGATGAATTTCCATTTGAATTACCGGATAATCTGCAACCTGTTTACACCGAAGTTCCCGGTTGGAACTGCGATTTAACAGGACTCAAAACAGAAAACGATTTTCCCAAAGAATTGAAAGAATATATCACATTTCTGGAAGCCGAGTTGGAAGTACCCATTTCTATTGTTTCGGTAGGGCCGGACAGGGAACAAACCATCGTAAGGGAATAAATTGCAAAATACCCAACGTGTTACGTTGGGCTGAAGATTGCTTCTCCCGATATCGTCCCTCATCGGGATCGCAATGACACCCTCTCACTTTTTATATGGAAGAGGTTGGAAGAGGGCAGAGCGGCAATGCCGCTCTGCCCTCTTCCAACCTCTTCCTCGTTGCGCGAAGGGTCTGTCATTGCGAGGGCTATGCCCGAAGCAATCTCTAATGATATACACGCTACTTTAAACTACAGCGTTAACAAATAACAAAACATATTTTCGCATTAAAAACCTTAAGGCATCAAATTACTCCCATTATAAAGCAGGTTTCAGCACTTCTTTGTATCTTTATGCCTCCACCTGAAAATTAATAGTGCAGAGTTGAAATATACTTCAGTCGCAAAACAGAAAAACAAAGTGTCAATGAAGGTACTCGTTTTCTACACAAATAAATTTGCCTATAAAACCGCTGAACAAAATCTTAGCGATGAAGAGTTTAAATCCATTTATCCTGACAGCAGTGAAATTTTGCATCAGTCAGAATACAATAACTGTATTACAGCATTCATTCAGGTAGAAGAGCAGGACGAGGAGAAAGATCTTAACAGCAGGGAAAAGAAACTGGTAAACCATCTGAAATGGGTGGCGCGGAAAAACAATACAACATCAATCATTTTGCATTCATTCGCTCATTTGTCGGGATCCAAAGCAACACTGGAATTTACGTCTCAAATGTTTGATGCAGCACAAGCACGTCTTGAAAATGGCGGATATGCAGTTGACCAGACCCCTTTGGGCTTCTTCCTTGATCTGACCATGGAAGCACCGGGATTTTCTATGGCCAGAGTATGGAGCGAGTTGTAAAATATCATTGATGTCAGGTAAAAATGAAAAGCGAGCGCGGCTTGAGCAAAACAAAAAAATCAATGTTTTACCGGACAATAGTAATTTACAATACTCTGTTAAACTTTTACAAATAACTATTAAAGAGCTATTTATGCATCAGCGAGCATTAACAGCAACTCTCTGACAAAAATAACTTAGCGTCATTGCGTCTTCGCGTTTAAGCTTTTTATTAACGAACTATTGAATTTAAATACAATAAACTAAAACACTTATGAAACCAACACTACTGATACTGGCCGCAGGCATGGGTAGCCGCTATGGCGGGCTCAAACAAATGGACGAACTCGGACCCGGCGGCGAATCAATCATCGATTATTCCGTTTTTGATGCCTTAGAATCAGGGTTTGGGAAAGTTGTTTTTGTGATCCGCGAATCGTTTGCCGAAGCTTTCAAGGATCGCTTTGAGCCACATTTAAAAGGCCGGATTGAAACAGAATATGTTTTTCAGGAACTGGATAAGATTCCCGAAGGCTACGAAATACCCGAAGGCAGGGAAAAACCATGGGGTACCGGACATGCCATGCTCATGGCAAAAGACGTTATCCATGAACCATATGCCATTATCAACGCGGATGATTTTTACGGCCGCGAAGCTTTTGAAAGCGCCGCAAAGTTCATAAAGGAAAATCCATCAGAAGAAGAATATGCCATGATCGGCTATCCTTTAAAAAACACCCTGTCGAAACACGGAACCGTGTCACGGGGGGTTTGTGAAACTGATGAAAACGGATTTCTGCAAAACATCACCGAAAGGACCAAAATTGGCTGGGAAGAAAATAAAATCTTCTATTACGAAGACGACAATAAAACCGAATTGACAGGAAAAGAGCCGGTTTCCATGAATTTCTGGATCTTCAAGCCCTCTTTCTTTGGACATCTGGAAAAGGGATTTGAAAAGTTCCTGAAGGCAAAAGGCGGTGAGTTGAAATCAGAGTTTTACTTTAACGCGGAAGCCGACAACCTGATAAAAAAAGACATTGTTTCCACATTGGTTATTGATACCGATGCCCAATGGTTTGGCATTACTTACAAAGAGGATAAGCCAATGGTACAGGAAAGCATTAAGGAACTTATTGAGGAAGGAAAATATCCATCAAAGCTTTGGGAATAAAGGATCCGGGAATAGAGGAAAAGAATCACTACTTAGAGCTCGTCAATAAAGTCGGACAAAAAGATTTAGTTTACATGTGTCTGGTTAGAAAGAACCAGTTGCGAGGCTTGCGACCGCGTGTCGCCTAAAGCTTTAGCGGTGGCGCAAGCCTGAAAATGCGCAGTCCCGATGTAGCTTTTGTAAGGTTTTTAAATAAAAACCAACAAAAAGCACGCTCGGGATGAGTAGTTTTCGGGCAAGCGTAACGAAGCAAATGGTACTTTATAGACAGACACTACTTAGCGCGATTCTTTTCCCATGCCTTCCCGATATCCTCCAGAACCATATAAAAACAAGGCACAATGACCAGGATTATGCCTGTGGCAAACAGTATCCCGAAACCAAGGGATATGGCCATAGGAATAAGATAGTAAGCCTGACGGGATGTTTCGAGAATAATGGGAGTCAATCCACCGAATGTGGTAAAGGTTGTGAGTATAATGGGCCTGAAGCGCCGGATACCAGCTTCATGAATTGCGTCAAAAGCAGATTTCTCATTTCGTTGTCTGTTGGCATAATCAATCATAATAAGTGAATCATTAACCACCACTCCTGAAAGTGCAATTATTCCCATCAGGCTCACCAGCGATAAATCGTGTCCCAGCAAAATATGTCCGATGACGGCCCCAACAATGCCGAAGGGAATGGCAAACATTACAATCAAAGGCTGCACATAATTGTTAAATGCGACAGCCAGTAATGCATAAATAATCAGCATTGCCATTGCAAATCCCCCGTACAGAGCCCCTGTAGATTCTCTCATATCGGCCTGAGTGCCCTGAAAAGACCAGGTAGTGCCGGGAAAATCATCCCTGATGCCGGGCAGCACTTCTTTATTTAGCGAAGCCATGACCTGCGAAACGGCACTTTTGGGCTCAACATCCATGGCAACAGTTACCACCCTCCTTCCGTCGCGCCTGTTTATGCTGGTAAAGGCTTCCCCCTCATCGAGGCTGACCACATCAAACAAAGGCACCTCAATGCCCGAGGGTGTTCTGATGATTAAATCCTCAACACTGTAAATATCCTTACGCTCGGGATAAGGTAGCTTTACCCGCATCTCAACTTCATTGATTCCCCTTAACTGACGCATTGCCAGAGCCCCGTAAAACCCACTCCTGATCTGCCGGCCAACCTCAGCAGAGGTCAGCCCCAACTTTCGCCCTTCAGGCAGAAGTCTGAAATTGAACTGCATCTTGCCGGCATCGTAATTATCATTAACATCCCGGGTAACTTCAAACAATTCGGCCTGTTCCAGAAAAGCCATACTTGCTTTCTCAAGAACTTCAATATCCGAATGACTCAGGTCAACACTAATGTCCTGCTGCCATCCACCCGGACCTCTTTCTGCCTCAAAAGTAATCTGATCAACACCTTCAATATCACCGATCTCATCACGCCACAACCCAATCAATTCACGGGCCCTCATGTCGCGCTGATCCGGCGGTTTCATTACAATTTCCACATCAATAAAACTCTGCCCCCGTACGTTGGTTTTAATTCCTTCAGCAACTTCATATAAATTATGCTTTTCGAACATATCCCGGGTTGACCGGGTAATTTCGCGTGCCACCTTCGCCGCCTGATCAGGCGTGGTGCCCACCGGAAGTCTTACGCCTGCTTCTATCTCATCGGCAGACACTTCGGGCATCATTATAATCCCCATATGATCGCTGTATGCATATCCACCAACTACCAGGAAAGTGGCAATCGCAAAACTTAAAGTGATGTAGCGATATTTTAGTGTGAAATCCAGGAAAGGACGAAAATAGTGATCAACGAAATATTCGAACCGCTTTCCAAAAGCTTTGCGGACATTTTCAATATATTTGCCGGTTTTAGAAAACGACTTATCACTTGAATGCCCCAGATGAGCAGGCAGGATCAGCAGTGCCTCGAACAATGAAATAGCCAGTATTACAATGACTACTGCCGGCAACGGCCACCAGAACTTACCGGTTTCGCCGGGGATAAAAAGCAATGGAATAAAGGCAATTATATTGGTAAGGATACTGAAAACAACAGGACGGGCAATATCTTTAGCCCCTTGAATGGCTGCGTCCAAAAATCCCATTCCACGCTGCCGGTATTCATAAACATTTTCACCCACCACAATGGCATCATCTACCACGATACCAAGAGCTACCAGAAACCCGAACATGGATATCATATTAATGCTGACACCAATGGCAGGAAGAAAAGCAATGCCACCGATAAACGAAATGGCCATACCCATCATAACCCAGAAAGCCAGCCGGTACTCAAGAAAAAGGGCCAGGATCAGCAGTACAATTACAATGGCAATCATGCCGTTTTCTGTAAGAAGGGATAAACGCTCCCTGTAATCTTCCGCCTGATTGCTGTCTATCCGATGGCTGACTCCGGGGGGAAGGGTTTCGGCAAAATCTTCCAAAATCTCATTTACAGCATCTTCAATATCAAGCGGCGATTGATCTCCAATTCGGTAAATCTGCAGATCGACAGTGGGTTGCTGATTGAATTCGCCGTGAAACCCGGTCTCTTCAAACCCGTCGGTAACAATGGCAATATCGGCAAGCGAAACAGCACCTCCATATTTCGATGGAATGATTTCAATTTTTTCAAATTCTCTGGCCCATTGCTTGCGCTCTTTCATTCGCAGCAAAATTTCTCCACTCCCTGTCTCCAATGCCCCGGCAGGAATGTCTTCACTTGACTGCTCGATGATACCGGCAACCTCATCGAGTGTTAGTCCATATTCACGCAAGCGATACCTGGGAATTTCCACATGGGTAAACATATCCGGAACATTCCCTATCTCTACCTGAGTGATGGATGGATGATTCAGAAACTGATCACGCAATCGTTCGGCAAGAATTCGAAGTGTCCAGATATCCACATCGCCATACAACCCGATTTCCATAACATCACGTTGTTGTGACTGCAATCTCACCCGCGGTTCTTCAATATCATCAGGAAATGTGCGTATGCGATTAACCGCCTGTTCAATATCCTGAAAGGCTTTCATTCGCTCGGTACCCTGCACCAGCTCAATACTGACATATCCCGATCCCTCTCTTGCAG
>JBEPWN010000125.1:0-7299 GCA_041642395.1 Marinilabilia sp.
GGGCATTCAACATATGCATCGGTGCATGTGCAAAAGGCGGGTGATGGCATTGTGGATCTGAAGCATTCATTTTTTCTTCGCAGGATTGTGAAATTTCTTTTAAAACGCGAACGCAGAAAAACGCTTAAAAGAAAAATTCCGGGCGAAGGATATTGGTCGGTGGCATCCATGCCTCGTTTTCAATTCAGGAAAATTAAAAAACTCAAACCCGATTTGGTTTGTTTAAACTGGATTAATGATGACTTCCTGTCAATTGACGAAATTGGACGTTTTAAGGTGCCGGTGGTATGGATGTTTCATGATTTGTGGGCGGTAACCGGTGGTTGTCATTATCCCGGAAGCTGCACCGGATACCATACAGGTTGCGGCAATTGTCCCAAGTTGAAATATTCCGGACCGCACGATTGGAGCCGCCATTTATGGAAGCAGAAGTATAAGAACTGGCACAATCTGGATATGACAATTATTTGTCCCAGCAATTGGATGGCCGATATGGTAAAGGAAAGCCACCTTTTTGGTGACAAACGCATTGAAGTTTGTCCCTACAGCATTGAACTTGATATTTTCAGGCCTGCAGACAGCACCTCTTTGCTTGAAAGTCTGGACATCAAACCCCATCAGAAGGTCTTGCTCTTTGGGGCGGTCAATTCTATGCACGATACACGTAAAGGAGCTCATCTTTTGGTGGAAGCCCTGTCCAAACTCGAAGGTCGTGTGAAAGCCGATGATCTCGTATTTCTGGTTTTCGGTGCCAGGGAATCACCGGCTCTTGAGAATATTCCGTTTCGTGTGATTAATCTTGGATTTATTGCTGAGAAGTCAGATCTGGCTAAATATTATGCGGCAAGTACGGCGTTTGTATTACCATCGCTTGAAGACAACCTGCCCAATACAGTTTTGGAATCGCTGGCATGCGGAACGCCGGTGGTCGCCTTTGATATTGGAGGTATATCCGATATGATCGACCATCAATCCAACGGGTTTTTGGTAGAGAGCATAGATACGTCTTTGTTGGCAAATGCGATAGAGACGGTGGTAAAAATGCCGGAAGAAAAATATCATTCAATGCAACAGGCAGCCAGGAAAAAAATTGAAACTCACTTTTCAAAAGAAGTGGTGGGTAAAAAGCTAAAACAAATATTTCATTCGTTATCCGATAAATAATTATGAGTAAAACTGATTTACCTAAAGTAACTATTGTAACACCATCCTTCAATCAGGCTGATTTTCTGGAGGAAACCATTCTGTCTGTGCTTAATCAGACATATCCCAATATTGAATATATTGTGGTGGACGGTGGCTCAACAGATGGAAGTGTCGATATCATTAAAAAGTATGAAGACCGCCTGGCATGGTGGGTCAGTGAGCCCGATAACGGACAAAGTGACGCCATAAACAAAGGATTCAGACATGCCACAGGGGACATTTACAACTGGCTTAATTCTGATGATATTTTATATCCGGATGCAGTCAAAATTGCTGTTCATTTTATGCAGAAACACCCGGAATGCGAAGTGGTGTATGGCGATCGTATTGTTCTTGACAACAGCGGACGCATCATAGACACCTTCGAGCCTGTTGCAGTTACAAAGTACATGGCAAAATTTGCTTTGCGCATTCCGCAGGAGACCACTTTTTTTACCGGCAACCTTTGGAAAAAAGTGAACGGACTCAATGAGTCGTTGCATTTTGTTATGGATTCTGATCTGTGGTATCGTTTTCTTGAAAACACCAGGTTTTTTCATATTCCTGTGTTCCTGGGTGCATACAGGAATCATGAAGAATCCAAATCTGTAGCAAGTCTTGGCAGAAAAAAGACAGATGAAGCCAGAAAGGAACTTCTTTTCCTGAGAGATAATTATAAAAACTCTTTGGCAAGGTCTAAGTTTCTAAGAAAAATGGTGCGGTACACCAATCTGGTCCGGCAGGCTTATGAGAAGAATAAGCGTACACGCCGTCTCATGAAAGAGGAAGTGCGCGAGGTTATTTATGCAAAAGAAACGATTTGATCTTATAAGTAGAGCCGGTTTAAACTTCGGTTGAAGTCTTGTGAATATTGGTTTACCCATATTCCGCAGCACTAAATGTAATTGAGTGACAGTCAGCGGTTGACTTGTCAAAGCAAAGGTTAGTCAACTCACTGTATATCATTTAGTCATGCCCTGACTTCCGGATTTTAGGGTTTAGAAAAAACAAGGCGGTCTGAATCGTGGTTTGCTGAGAAATCATTGTTTTATGAAGTCATTTTAAATTCAATAAACAAAAGTGATATTAAAGTTAATGATTGACTGTTTTTCTAAATTTCGTCTGTTTTTTCATAAATAAGAACACAGATTGATCAAGATGAAATAATGATAAAAAAAATCTGGCGACATGATAAAAAAATCAAATCTGGTGAGTTTCGGATACAGGGGCATGCGAACCATCGCCTCCAAATTGTATTATTTGCGGTTTGACATGCTGAACGATGAAATGTATAAGTTTAAGCGAAGTCATCTTTCTAAACATTGTCATATTGATAGAAATTATTTCCGGCAATATAAAAAGATCTGGCTTCCCTGGAGTTCTTCCTTTTTTCTTTCCAGATCTGAGTTGGAGGTGAATTGTTTTCTAAGCCATGTGATGACGCTGGATTATATGCCTGGTAACGTTTTTTCTACAACCGTTAATCCTATCCTTAATAATAAGCAAATGTCATGGGGATATGCCGAGAAGGGTAACTATT
This sequence comes from Marinilabilia sp., assembly GCA_041642395.1. Classification (GTDB taxonomy): domain Bacteria; phylum Bacteroidota; class Bacteroidia; order Bacteroidales; family Marinilabiliaceae; genus Marinilabilia. Next base: position 2,726 of record JBEPWN010000125.1, read on the forward strand.
CTAAATTGTACGGGATAGACAATGAGCCTCTGTCTTTGTTTCGTTATTTGAACGGATTGTATTATGATTTTGCTGGAAATCAAATTCAGGAACCCGAGAGCTTTTTGGATGTTCAACTTAAAGAACAGAAGAAAATATTAATTAAACCCGTTATTGATTCCCGGGGAGGGCGGAATATTCTTGTTTTTGAGAAAGATAAAAATGATGCCTGGCATTGTGTGAACGACCAGGTAAAACTTTCTCTCAAAAACCTGATCGCTTATTACAAGAGTAACTTCGTTGTTCAGGAATATGTCGAGCAACATCCGTTCTACAAAAGATTCAACCCATCCTCCTTCAATACAGTGCGAATTTATGTTTATCGGTCTCCCTCAAATGAAGAGCCTCATGTTTTACATTCAGTTCTTAAGGCAGGTAAGCCGGGCAGTATGGTCGATAATCTTAAAGCAGGGGGAGCATCTTTTTATATCAAGCCGGATGGAACTATTCTGAATGGCATTACATATAATTTGAAAAAGTTTGCTCATTTGCCCAATGAGCCTGAAATACTCATTGAGAATTTGGAGAAAGCTCCCGGCCTTGATGCAATGCACGATATGGCAAAGAAAGTGGCTTTGAAAATCCCCTATCACAGATTGGTAGCTATGGATGTCAATATAGATGCAACCGGCAAACCCAGGCTTATTGAATTGAACCTGTCAGAAACCGGGTTCGGAGTTCAACTGTATGGGTTTCCTTTTTTTGGTTCATTTACCCGGGAGGTTATTGAGTACTGCAAGGCTCATAAGAAAGTTGATTTTTTAAGAATATAAACGGAATGGACATATGAATACCATGAAATACGTAATTTTTGCCAAATATCGATGGGGAATGGAATACTTGTATCGGGGTCTGAAAAAAATTGTCCGGTACAGTTCATGGTATCATACTTATTCAGGAAGTTTCCTTGAGGGGTTAAGACTTCGTACCGTCATGAGAACAGACGAAAATGTAGTTGATAAAACGGACGTTGCCAGGTATAAGAAAAAGTGGGGAGTGCTTTCATCGAAAGTTCCTGTGTTGTATATGAATATTTATCCCCTTGTATCTCGTATAAAAAGCGAAAATTATGTGCCAGATACATTGTATTTCACACACATCGAACCCATGCTCAATAATGTGGAATATTCAAGGAGTTTTGCCGATAAAAACATGTACACCCGTCTTATTGATAAAGATGTTCAGCCATTAGTACTGCTGCGTAAAATGCATGGAATGTATCTTGACCACAATTACAAAGCGGTTGTCAATGTGGATAATCTATTGGCTGAGATTGCCCGGGAACTGGGAAAAATGGTTTTGAAACATTCTATTTCATCGCAGGGAGGTAGAAATATTTCAATACTTAAAAGTGATGGCAAACAATTTTTAAAAGATGGAATGCCGGTTGATCATCAATGGCTGGAGAAACATGCCGGTGATAATTTTCTGATTCAAAAGTTCGTTAGGCAGCATGAGTTTTATGAAAAGTTTAACGCATCATCTTTAAATACTTTGCGAGTATACACTTATCGCTCGGTAAAAGATGAAAAGATACATGTGCTTCATTCTATTTTACGTGTTGGTAAGGATGGTTCGGAAGTGGACAATATTAAGATGGGAGGCAAAGCTTGTGGAATAACTCAGGATGGCTTTTTGAATGGTGTGATCTGTGACATTGATGGTCATCGTTATACAGAGATTGGGCAGGTGGACTTGAAAAGGAATGTTCGGATATTTAAATATGATGAGGTTGTTCAACAAGCAATTAATGTAGCAGAAAGTCAGTTTTATTCCAGAGTTATTGGTTTTGATTTTTGTGTGGATGATCAGGAAAGAGTCAGACTTATTGAACTCAATAATTATGATATAGGAGTGAAAGCCATGCAACAATGCGATGGTCCTCTTTTTCGTGAATTTACCGATGAGATCATTGAATATTGTAAGAAGAAAAAGAAAGAATTCAGATATATAATTCGTTGAACTAATGGATATAAGTTCTAAAATAATTTCGTTTTTGGAGTTAGGTTATTTTCTTGATTATCAAGGCGAATCGGTTTTATTGCCGGAAAAGATCAGTTCTCTTGATCAATCCTCGCTTACATGGGAGGATTTGTTTATCACAGTCAGGCAAAAATTGCTGAATTCATTTGCCAGGAGCTTTTCGCCCGGTCAGGCATGTGTAGTCCCTTTGAGTGGCGGATTAGACAGCAGAGCTGTTCTGGGTGGTTTGCTTCAGTTTACCGATGCATCAAACATCATTACCTACACTTATGGAATTCCGGGCTCTTTCGATTATGAAATTGCTTCAAAGGTCGCACATAAAGCGGGCGTCAACAACATCCGAATTCCATTGGATAAATATGATTATACTCTGGACGAATTGGTGGAAACCTCTCTGTCAATGGATCATCAGACATTGTTGTTTTTTCATGCTCCGCTCAGAAGAATACAACGTGAATTTCCGGATGGTGTTCACTGGTCAGGATTTTTGGGTGAGGCCATCACCGGCGATCACATCCGGGGTGAGTTGGCACATTCGATGGATGATGCGGCAGACCGGTTTTTGAATTTTAACCGGTTTGTTAAAGGGACTGATTCGTCTCTGCTTTCGGGGGGGATGGAATATGCCCGGAAACAATTGCACTGTCCGTCATCCACACAAGGATTTCTTACTTATGAGGAAGGCTTTGACTTGCTGAACAGGCAGAATAAATACATTGCACCGCATGTTATGCTGAAAGGTTTTGAGCACAGGGCTCCTTTTAATGATCCTGCAGTAATTGCTTTTTTTCTGGGACTATCCGAAAGTCAGAAGAGGCATCAATTGTTTTTTAAATCTTTTTTGCAGTGGTGGCGACCTCAGCTTTTTGATCTGCCGGTGAAAAACAATGTGGGTTTTCCCCTTGATGCAGCAGCCTGGCGCCCACGGTGGAGAAAGAAAATGTTTGGATTAAGGAAAAGGTTGGGGAGATGGAAGGATCCGAATATCAATTATTTTGATTTTTCCGGAAAGCTCATTCATGACAGTAAACTTAAAACTCTGGTGTCATCCCAACTCAACGATCTGGGTAGGCGAAAAATATTGCCGGACCATATTAAGCCTCAGGTTTTGTGGAGTGAACATCAGTGCAGAACTGCCGATCATGGAAAATTAATTCAGGGTCTGGCGTCATTGGAAATACATTTGAAATCGGGAAAAGAGTTATGAAAGGTCAGAAATTACTATATGTAGCGGAAGTTCAATTGCCGGGTAGAAAAGCCAGCAGCATCCATGTGATGCGCATGTGTAAGGCTTTTGTCGATCAGGGCATCAGGGTGCGGCTTCTCGCTTTTCGATCTGCTGATTTTAAAAATACCGTCGCCTTGTGCGAGTATTATGGTATAGAGAATCTGGTGCAGTTGAAATTGATGCGAAGCCCCGGCAACGGCAGGCTTTCATCTTTTTATCTGGCATTTATTGCTTTCTGGCAGGTTGTGTTGTATCGTCCGCACATTGCCTATACCCGTTCACCGGTTTCAGCGTTTTCAATGTCATTGATCGCCCCCCGGTTTTTGTTTGAGGCACATTCGTTTGTTTATCAGTCTGTACATAAATGGCACCTTACCTTATTTAAATGGTTTGTTAAAAGGAGATCTTTTCTGGGGTTGGTTGTAATTTCAGATGCTTTGAAAAGGATGTATGTGGACCGGCAAATGAATACTGATGATATTTTTACAGCGCACGATGCAGCTGACCAAAAGCCACTTGATGATGTAGGAAGGTTAAAAGGTGACTATGGTTTTAATGCCGGTTATTTCGGAAGTGTTTTTAATGGAAGGGGAATTGAGGTGATCATTGAGATGGCCCGGAAAAAAGAGGATGTGGGCTTTCATATTTTTGGCGGTGAAGCCAATGAGTTGGAAAATCCTGAAGAATTACCCGGGAATCTGTTTTTCTATGGATTTGTATCACCCGGCACTGTTCATAAATATCGCAATGCATGTGATGTTTTGCTTGCACCGTATCAGCCCGAAGTATTTGTATCAAAAAAGCAGGCCTATTCTACCAGTATGTATATGTCACCATTAAAAATATTTGAATATTTGGCAGCCCGCAAAGCAATTATCGTTAGTGATATGCCTGTATTGAGAGAGGTATTATCGTCACGTACGGCGTTGATGGTTCCCTCGGGTGATGCAAATGCCTGGGCTGAAGGCCTGGAAACATTAAAAAATGACCCGGATAAAAGGAATCAACTGGCCCATAATGCCCACAGGATTTTTCTGGACCAATTCACCTGGCACAAAAGAGCAGCTGCTATTTATGGATGGTTTATGCAACGTTTAAATTACTGATTTATGAAGATATTAATGGTCGTTGAAAGTTTGAGAGATGGAGGCAAACAGAGACGCTTGGTGGAACTGCTCAGGGTGTTTTCCGCCGAAGGGAACCATCGTGTACTGGTATTGTTTCTCAAAAAAGATGTTCATTTCAATGAAATATATGATCTGCCGGGCATAGAGTTTTGTTTTCTGAACCGGAAGTTTCGATCCGATCCGCGCGTGTTTTTTTC
>JBEPWN010000126.1:0-7290 GCA_041642395.1 Marinilabilia sp.
GATGAGAATATTTATGGATTGGGAGAAAAAACAGGACCACTGAACCGACGTGGACGATCATATAAAATGTGGAACAGTGATAAGCCTTGCTATGGTGTTAATGAGGATCCTCTTTACAAGAGTATTCCATTCTTTATGAGTAACTATGGTTATGGAATATTCTTCGATAATACTTACAAAACCACCTATGATTTTGGAGAAGAGCAGGAGAAAGCATATTCATTTGGAACTCCGGGCGGAGAGATGATTTATTATTTCCTGTTCGGGCCAACTTACAAAGAGATTATTGCCCGCTACACCGAACTGACCGGAAAACCTATTATGCCGCCGAAGTGGGGACTGGGTTTTTCTCAGAGTCGCGGCTTGCTTACCAACGAGCAACTGACGCGTGATATTGCATCCGGTTTTCGGGAAAGAAATATCCCTTGCGATATCATTTATCAGGACATTGGATGGACGCAACACCTGCAGGATTTTGAATGGCGTGACGGAAATTATGATGACCCTGAACAAATGTTGTCAGATCTTGAGGAGGACGGTTTTAAGGTAATCGTGTCACAAGATCCGGTGATTTCGCAGGCCAATGAAAGTCAATGGCAAGAGGCCGATTCACTTGGTTATTTCACCACCGATGTTCGTACCGGCGAATCGTACGATATGCCCTGGCCCTGGGGTGGAAATTGCGGGGTTGTGGATTTTACAAATCCTGAAGTGGCCGATTGGTGGGGCACTTATCAGCAAAAACCAATAGATGATGGTGTTCGCGGATTTTGGACCGATATGGGTGAACCTGCCTGGAGCAATGAAGAAAGTACCGACCGCCTCAATATGAAACACTACGCAGGAATGCATGATGAAATCCATAATGTTTACGGATTAACCTGGGATAAAGTGGTTACCGAGCAGTTTGAAAAGCGGAATCCTAACACCCGTGTTTTTCAAATGACCCGTGCTGCATTTGCAGGTATGCAACGCTATACTTTTGGCTGGTCAGGAGATGCAGGAAATGGGTATGAAGTGACCGAAGGATGGGCTCAACTGGCCAATCAAATTTCGGTGGGGCTCTCTGCCGGACTTGGAGGTATTCCTTTTTGGAGTAGTGATATCTCTGGTTATTGTGGTGATATAGAGGACTACGATGCAATGGGGGAATTGTATGCCCGCTGGATGCAGTTCGGGGTATTTAATCCTTTAAGCAGAGCACATCATGAAGGGAACAATGCGGTAGAACCCTGGCTGTTCGGAGAAGCTGTGGAAGCGGCAAGTAAAGCTGCAATCGAATTGAAATACACTCTTTTTCCTTACATCTATACCTATGCACGCGAGGCTCATGATCAAGGGCTTCCCCTGATGCGTCCCATGTTTCTGGAATATCCGTCAGACCCGGAAACGGAGAATCTTGGTAGTCAGTTTATGTTTGGTGAAGAGTTACTTGTAGCACCCGTGACAGAGGAGGCCGCTGCAGTGAAGCGGGTTTACCTGCCCGAGGGTGAATGGTACGATTATCATGAGCCTCGTGTTGCATATCAGGGAGGAAAGTGGATTGAATATCCCGTTAGTCTGGGAACCATTCCGGTTTTTGTGAAACAAGGCGCAGTTATTCCAACGATGCCTGTAATGCAATACATTCATGAAGATCCTGAATATGCGTTGACCTATAATGTGTTCCCGGCCCGGACCAACCGGACTGCTTCTTTTGAAGTTTATGAGGATGATGGTGAAACGAACGATTACAAAGAAGATGTATTTGTGAAAAGGGCTTTTCAAAGCAAGTCAACCCGCAATAGTTATGAAATTACGTTAGGTCAGGAAATTAATAGTGGTTATCAGGCTGTTGAAAGAGATGTAATAATCCGAATCCACACCGGCAAGCAACCCCGAAAAATAATTACTTCCGCAGGAGAAAAGTTGAAAAAAGGGAAGCGTCAAATTGATAAGGGCTTGCAGGCATGGTATTATGACAAGGACAATAAGGTTTGCGTGATTCAGGTACCCGCTCAATCCACATTAAAGGGGATGATTGTTGAATTATAATAACCTAACCTGAACAAGCCAGAACCAAACAATTTTTTATTGTTTCTGTCGCAGCTCCGCAGCTTTTTTCTTTTTCATCACATTTTTTACCGTTCTGTCACCGCTCTGCGGTTTTAGGCTTGTCAACAACATACCAGGAATTAATAGCCGCGGAGCGGCGACAGAACGGTAACATTATCGAAGCCAACACCAACAAAAAAACCTCGGAGCGGTGACAGAGTGGTAACTTAACCAACCGTCACGGCCCCATCTCAACCCACGGAGCGCCTATTACAATTAGCTTACAGAAGACGCTTAAAAATATTTTGCCAAAAAAACGATTATTAGAAGTAAGGTAATAATAACTAAAAAAAATACGATGTATTCCCGAAAGCATTTATTTTATCTCATGTTGTTTTTTACAGGCGTTACAGCCTGCAATACGAATCCGCCCTTATATGAGTCGGAAACTTATACGGTCTATTCCGACCGGGTGGAACAGGGTGATTATACCGCTGTTGCCCGGAGCGACAAGCACCTGGTAAGTGATTATCAGAGTCAGGAAAGTCAGACCTTTTCACCCCAAATACAATTCAAATTCAGTATTAACGGCGGAGATAATGAAATGGGATACAGCACTGACCATCGGGCTAATATTTTTCCTGCCGGAGAGGATACTGTGGTTCTTGATGTAACCTTCGGAGAACAGGCACATCTAAGGTCAGATATAAAAACTGATGAAAGTGTACCGCCCAATACGCCCGTTTCTTTCAGAGTTGATTTCACATCCGTACTGGAGTCTTTTGAGACAGACGGATACTATGAAGGTCCGCAAGGGCATAAAATTTACAAAGACGATTTTAAGGGCTTATTTATTGCCGGTAGCGCTTTCCCGTTGATATGGGATTTCGAAAATCTTGTGAATAACCCGAATGCACGTCTCAGGGATGAAAATGGGGATGGTATATATGAAACCACAGTTAAATTTAACGATTATGACCCTTCAGCACATGTTTCTTCCGAATGGAAACCAGCAAATGCTATAGAGAAATATCCAAAATTTTCGAGCAACAAACCTCTTCTGGATGCCATTTACAATCTGTCGTTGGACGAATTGGAAAACCTAAAGGAAACGGATGGAACTTTCCGCACCGGTAAAGAATGGTCGGGTGTGTGGACACGCGATATAAGCTACAGTGTATATCTTTCGCTGGCGATGTTGGAGCCTGAAATGAGTAAGACCAGTTTGATGCGTAAGGTAAAGAATAACCGAATTATCCAGGATACGGGAACCGGTGGCGCCTGGCCTGTTTCCTCAGATCGTGTAGTATGGTCAATTGCCGCATGGGAAATATATAAATTTACCGGCGATCGTGAATGGTTAAGTAAATCCTACGAAATCATCAGTAACACCATTAATGATGATGATAAAACGGTTTTCAACAATCATTTCGGACTCTATACAGGGGAGTCGTCTTTCCTCGATTGGCGCAAACAGACCTATCCTTTATGGATGGAACCCACCGACATTTATGCGTCTATGAATCTGGGCACCAACATGGTGTTTTATCAGGCTCTGAATATTCTTGATCAAATGGCCGGTGAGTTAGGTGTTGCAACATCAGCCTGGAAAGAAAAAGCAGAACAGCTGAAAACAAATATCAACGAGCATTTCTGGATTTCAGAGAAGGGATATTATGGGCAATACTTTTATGGTGACCGGTTTCTGACCCTTTCGGAAAAATCAGAAACACTTGGGGAAGCTCTGGGGGTTATTTTTGATGTGGCAGGTGAGGAGCAGAAAACCCAGGTGCTGGCCAAAGTTCCAAATCTGGAATACGGAACGCCATGCGTTTGGCCGCAAATACCCAATATTCCTCCATATCACAACAATGGTATCTGGCCATTTGTGCAGGCTTATTGGACTCTGGCCGCTGCGCAGCAGCAACATGTTTCGCTGGTACAATACGGGTATGGATCTCTTTTACGCTCAGCGGCCCTTTTTCTTACCAATAAGGAAAATTTTGTTGCTGAGACCGGGGATTTTGCCGGAACGGAAATAAACTCAGACTGGCAGCAGTGGAGTGTTGCCGGACAACTGGCAATGAACTACAGAGTATTGTTTGGAATGAATGCGGAAGCGGACCGGTTGACCTTTAAGCCGGTTATTCCGCAAAGTTTTTTCGGAACCTATCAGTTAGAAAACTTCCATTACCGGGATGCCGTTTTAGATATTACCGTTGAAGGTTTTGGTGATGCGGTGGAAGAATTCTATATTGACGGAGTGCAACAAGATGAACACTTTATCCTTTCCGATCTTTCCGGAGAACATACCATCAAAATGATCATGAATAATAAGGTGAAGCAACAATTATTCAATCAGGCGGATTTCAAAGTTAGCCCCGAAACGCCGGTTGTTTCGCTTGTAGGGGATGAGCTTACATGGAAACCGGTTGGTAGGGATGTCATCTATTTAATTTTCCGCAATGGTGAAATAATGACAAAAACCGATTCTACGAGTTTTATTCTACCAGACAAAAATCGGGGAGGAGAATACCAGGTATTGGCCCAAACCATTGATGGCATTGAATCCTTTTTGAGTGAACCGGTAACTGACTCCACTGAAAAAAGACTTCTTGTGGAGGTAGAAAATTATAATTTACCCGGGAAAACCAGTATTCCTGGCTTTCAGGGCAATGGATATGTTGAATTTTCAAAAGAGAATAATGCCAGTTTGAAATTTTCCGTTACTACCCAGGAAGCCGGAGAATGGGTTTTGGCGTTTCGGTATGCAAATGGCAGTGGCCCTGTAAATACGGATAATAAATGTGGCATTCGTACTCTATTTATAAATGGGCAATATGCTTCATCATTAATTTTCCCGCAGCGGGGTGCTGATGAGTGGTCTAACTGGGGCATTACCAATACGGTAAAAGTCAATCTTTCTAAAGGTCTAAACCAGTTTGAAATAGGATTTGAGCCTTTCAATGAAAATATGAATGGTGAAATAAACAGTTTCCTTTTGGATCAAATTATTCTTGATAGATTGTAAAGAAACAGTATTCTGTTAATTTCATTTTAACTACTTGAATTTTAAGTTTATATTTTTTTTAATGGGGAGTAGGGATTGGTTTTCGGCATTGCCGAAGATCAATTCCTACTCCCCATTATTTTTTTGTATCAGCTGGTTATTGGTAACATAGTGAAGCAATCTGCAACAGGATTACCTTTGTAATCAACGACCAGAGAGATATATTGTGATTTATGTTTTCGAGAATATTGACCGCTTTTTCTTGCATATCTTGGAATCAAGCCACTGGTATTTATATCTTTACCATCAATTATTGTATTTAACAACTCATATTATTTGGGGGTTAAAGAAGTGGGAAACTTAAATAAGTTATTAACGGATATTTGTAAAAGTTAACGAATTTTGTACTTTTGATTTTCTCAATGTTTAGCGGGTCGTTTATTTCGGGTCAATTTATTTTTGCTTATGCCGGGGGTTACTAACGAAAAGGTATTGTTAAATAAACTTTCAAAAGGAGAACAAAAAGCCTTTGGGGAATTGTATAGTGCTTACCATGACAGGTTATATTATTTTGTGTTTCATTATCTGAACGATGAGGAAGTATCCAAAGATGTGGTTCAGGATGTTTTTTCAGAAGTATGGATCAGTCACACCAGGCTTGAGAAGGTCAATAATTTGTCGGCATGGCTTTACTCCATTGCAAAGAATTTGTGCTTAAAAAAAATAGATCATCTGAAAGTTGTTCAGAAATATTCAGATTATCTTAAATACCGCCAGCTTTGTGTTAATCACAATTCACTGAATGAACTTGATACATCTCCTTTGATATTTAATGAAATAAGTGAAATTATTCAGACTACATTAAGCTCCTTGTCTTCTCAAAGCAGAAGAATATTTGAATTGAGCCGTTTTGAGAATAAGAAAAATAAGGAAATTGCCGATGAGCTCAATATTTCTCTGAAGACGGTAGAGGCCAATATTTCTAAATGCTTGAAGATCTTTAGAGAAGCACTGAAAAGTTATTTTACACTCCTTGTTTTTTTTTGGCTTCAATAAACATGTAATACAACAGATACAAAACAATGCCTGTGTTTTTATATTCCACATTCTTCATTCGTATTATATTTATCTTCATTTTTACATTTCAACAGTTTGAATAACATTGATATAACAGATTATTTTCTGAGAAATTTCATGCTTTAGAAATGTATGATTTTTTCTTTATTTGTTCCTAAATGATTTTTTCTTTAAAAAAAGATAAAAAATGCATAGGGTATTTTACATTTCAGCGTACTATAATATAAAATCGGAAAGTACATGGATCAGAAAAAGTTACAAAAGTTTGCAAATAATACATTGACAAACGCGAAGGAAGTTGAAGAGGTTGTTAATTGGATTGAATCGGATGAGAAAAACCGAGAAGAATACAATCGTATTAAAAATACATGGTCATATTTAAGTTTCATGAATTTTAGCACGATCCTGCAAAGTCAGAGTAGAAAAGAACATGGACGCCGTTTTGTTCTTTCGGTCTTTGTAAAATATGCAGCCATTATTTTTCTGGCATTTCTTGCTGGTGGTGCATCATTCTTTTTGTTCTGGGTAAACTCTCCTTCTTATGTCTCAAGCTATAATGAAATTGTAGTTCCGTATGGTGAAACTGCTGAAGTGATTCTTAGTGACCAGACCCATGTATGGTTGAATTCAGGGTCAAAGTTGAAATATCCCACAGCTTTTGAAAACAGGAACAGGAGAGTGGAACTCGAAGGTGAAGCGTATTTCAAGGTTCAGAAGAATACAAAAAAGCCATTTATTGTTGCTACTTCTCATCTTAATATTAATGTTTTGGGCACCAGTTTTAATGTTGAAGCATTTGAAGACTCGAAGACGATTAATATTACCCTGGTGGAAGGAATAGTCAATCTTGAGGATCAGAGTGGAAATGTTCTAACAGAGCTTAAACCTAACCAAAAAGCTGCGTTTGATCGATACAGTAATACTTTGAGACTTGAGAAGAAAGTTGACACAAAAATGCTTACATCCTGGAAAGAGGGCATAATTTATTTCGAAAACCAACAATTGGATGAAATTGCTAAACGACTGGAAAATTGGTTCAATTTGAAGATTGTTTTTCAGGATCCTTCGTTAAAAGAAGTCCGGTACACAGGAGCCATCCTTAAAAACAAGCCTATCGATCAGATTTTTGAAATACTCAAATACACTGCTGACATTGATTACTCAATGAA
>JBEPWN010000127.1:0-7287 GCA_041642395.1 Marinilabilia sp.
ACGGCGATCCTGACATGGGTGCTATCATCAGGATTTGAACCAACGAAAAGATCCTGATCAGGCACCAGTTTTTCAAAAGGCCGCATGGCAAAAATCTTTCTTAAATGCCTCATATCATGACTTCCAGATATATTTTCACTTCTTTCTTATCCAGTTTGTGAAAAAGCTCCCAGGCAGTATCACCTAACCACAAGAAAGGTTTACCGTCTGGTTTCCGGATATACTTGTGATTGCTGCTAACCTGCAAAGAACGATTATAAGTTTTGGGTTCTGGCTTCAACATCAGGTATTCAATGAGTCCGGCCATGTTTTCCGGATCTTCAATGAGTTTCAGATAACTCTGATTCGTCTCTGCTCCATTAACCCAGCTATTATTGCCATTTTCATCAATTTCATTGTGTCCGCCTTTCACTTTTTCCCAATATTGTCCAAGGCCTCTTTCAACAGCATACAAAACAGCCGTCTGATCATATGTGGAATTATCCAGAATTTCTCCCTTGTAATACTCTTTCATCCAGGGCGCATGCTCACTAAAATACTTAAATCCGATATAAAGCGGAGAAGACGGATCAATATCATTGAACACACTTGCCGTTTTGATAGAAACGCCTATTTCATAACCAGAGAAAACGACCGGCAATTCAACATGCTCAAATACATATTTGGTAACCCCCTTCATGTTTCCGGAAAAGTTCCATTCATTTTCACCCGAGGGGTACTTTCCCCCCATCACCACCATCTCTTTTACCTTTTTATGAATCAATTCTTTACCTGAAAGCGACGAGTAATCATCGGGCCCGGATTGTAGCAACATCTGGATATTCAACAGTGGTCCAACCGTCACAAGGGTTACACTCGAATCAGGCTGTTGAGAAAGAATTTCCCGGTAAAGCTTTGTTACTTCCGTTACATCCTCGTTTTCCAATTCAAATGGTAAAGCATCAGCAATAGGTTTGTTGTAGTTCGAAGGATCATCATGATAAGGTCCTTTTTGCACACCTATGGGAATATCGGGATTCCCGTAATAACGGTTTACGGCATCGATAGCAGGAACAACGGAAGCTTCAGTGCTCCAAACCATAATTCCCAGCAACTCTATATCATTGGAATTCACATAGCCATGTAGCATGGACAATGCTCCCAAATCATCTGCATCACCACCAAAGTCGGTGTCAAACAATATTTTCTTTTGGGAATTAACAGTTGTTGCCAAAAGGAAAAACAAGATCGTTAATAATTCAATCTTCTTTATTATGTTTCGTTTCATATGATTGGTATTCTATTGTTTTCAGCAACACTAAGACTATTAAATATTAAATCTAAATCTGGGTACAAGGTCTACATAAAATCATGATCCTAATTGGTAGTTAGACTTAATCATTCAACGGTAAAATCATGAGGGATGCCCAGTTCGTCATATAATTTCTTTCGGGCCCCTTTATCAAGGTTTAACTCTTCACGTGCCGCCTCAGCTACCTCCAATGCTTTTTCACGTGGCACTACAATAACTCCATCAGAATCAGCAACAATTACATCTCCCGGATTTATAAGTGTTTGGCCAATCACAACCGGCTCGTTATAGGATTCCAAAACATTTCGTCCCGGACGAATTCCCCGACCACGATTGCTGTAATCAGTATACACCGGGACCTTTTGTTTTATCACTTCATCAATATCTCGAATACCCCCAGTTGTAACAATTCCAACAGCCCCTTTTGATAACCAAATCATGCTGTTGTTGGAGCCAACCGTACCACAATCACTTTCGCCATCACCTTTATTATCAATGACGATAACGTTTCCAGGATTTATTTCATCAATAAATGGTTCGCCGGAATCATAAGTATACCACATATCCCGCCAATGTTTGTAACTTTCAATGTCGTTCTTTTCAGGTACTTGTTTTTTCTGAGATGGAATATATTTTACAGTAAGTGCAATTCCAATAAACTGATGTTCAAAATTTTCACTGTCCCTCCACAACGGAGCAATGGACTGGTCAACCAATCCAACGTTCATTAGCCCCACCATATCCATACCATCACTTACATCAGCCACCCGAAGTCCTTCATACAGCTTTATCAATTGAGAATCGGTAAGATTTCTTTCGTTTTGGGCCAACAAATTTGTTACCAAACAAAAAAACGTCAAAATACTAAGTATATATTTCATTTTTTTAAGTAAAAGGTTTGTAACTCATTTTGTTCAATATTAATACAGATGAACCATCAATAATAAATATTTATTAATAAAGGAACTGATAACTTTCTTTGTTTACAAGTTCATTTCCATTTATTATAAATTTTACCATATCACTCTCAAAGGTTTTTTCCTTCCAAAAGTTCTTTGACGGCCTCCGCCCACACCGGATAAGCCTCTTTTTCCAGGTGCGTATTATCCGGAAGCACATATTGGTCAAGAATATCATTTTCTCCACAGAGTAAAGGACGCAGATCAAGAATATCGTAGCCTTTTTGGTTACAATATTCAATAACCCAGGCATTCAGCTTATCAATCTCCCGATTCACCCTCTCATTGCCACGTTGATAAAGAGTGGTGGTAAATACCGGGCTCGTTCCAAACCCCTGAATAGAGTCAAGATTGACACAAATATTCTGAACAATCCTATCTGTACTTATACCAAGGGTAAAGTCGTTGATTCCTGCCATGAAGAAACAAATTTCAGGATCTTTCTTCCCGATGAAATCCTCTATTACCCATGAAAGTTGTTGACTGGTCCAGCCAGGCATACCTCCGTTAAATACATCGTTTCGATTCAACAATTGCATCCAGTCTCCATGATTGGTTATTGAGTTTCCCAACATCACAACATTTATTTCCTGCTCACTCTCAGGGAGTGCATCCTGTTTTTTCAATGACGCCTGAGAAACCGACCAAAAATAAATAACAGAAACAATCAGAGCAAAATTAGCAATCAAACTTATTCTATAAAAACGTTCCATATATCTTATTACATTCCATTGTCTTCCATTACTTTCTTATACCAGAAGGCGGAACTCTTGGGGATACGTTGCAAGGTATCAAAATCAACGTAATGAAGCCCGAACCTTTTACTATAACCATGTGCCCATTCAAAATTATCCAGAAGAGACCATACAAAATAACCTTTTACGTTTACCCCCTCCTGAATTGCCTGATGACAGGCTCTAATGTAGCCATTTAAATAATCAATGCGCTTCTGGTCATCCACGCGGCCTTCTATTAACTGATCCTCAAATGCAGCTCCATTTTCAGTAATATAGACAACGGGCCGCTCATAGCGATGATCAATCCATTTCAAAAGTTTATATAAGCCCTCCGGAACCACCGGCCAATTCATTTCTGTTAATTCCCATTGAGGGTTGACCGACAGATTCACATCCTGATCTTCAGGAAAAGCCAGGCTTGCACCGGGGAAAGGATCTTCATGTCTCCCCCGGGCATCTGCAGCATAGTGTGTATTATAATGATTTAAGCCAATAAAATCGACCGAGTTTCTCAACATTTCTTTTTCCCGGGCTGAAAATTCGGGGATAATACCTTTTAATCTGGTCTGCATGGACAAAGGATATTCACCAAAAAAGAGAGGATCAGTCAACCAGCCAAAATAAAACTCAAGAGCCCTTTGAGCTGCATCCATATCGGCTTGTTCGGAACTTAATGGCTCACGCCAGTCGCAATTATTGGTAATTCCAATCTGACCTTTCTGATGGGGACGAAATTCCTGGTCGTATATCTGGTAAGCTTTTGCATGAGCCAATAGAATGTTATGCCCGGCAAGATAGGCCTCCTTTTTAGAAGCCCGCCCGGGGGCAAACATTCCTTTACCATAAGAAAGCATTGCCACAACCCAGGTTTCATTAAAAGTAATCCAATGCTTAACCCGGTCTCCAAAAGATTTAAAACAGAGCCGCGCATATTCGCCAAAATAATCAGCCACTTCTTGGTTTAACCAGCCATCCAGCTCCTGCTCAAGGGCCAATGGCAAGTCAAAATGATTCAGGGTAATCCATGGTTCAATACCATTGGCAATCAGCTCATCTATCAAGTCGGAATAAAACTGAAGCCCTGATTCATTGGCTTTTTCGCGACCTTCGGGCATCACGCGTGCCCAGGAAATAGAAAACCGGTAAACTTTTGAGCCCATTTCTTTCATCAGTTTAACATCTTCTCTGAACCGATGGTAATGATCACAAGCTGTTTCTGCCGTTTCATTGTTGGCAATTTTTCCGGGGATGAGGCAAAATGCATCCCAAACCGAGGGACCTTTACCATCTTTTCTCCAGGCTCCTTCTATTTGATAAGCTGAAGTTGAAATCCCCCACTTAAAGTCTTTTGGAAATTGAATCATATCCTGATATAGATCTTTAAAATTATATATGTAAGATGTGAATTAATTCGCGTGTTGTTGAAATTATAGCATTTTACTTAACAAACTTTTTAATCATAAACAATTAGCTTTTCATTTTTTGAAAAAGCTCACCGGACTGTTGCTAATCACAATCAGATCATTTTAAATTTTGGCCATTACAATTAATGTTAACCCGGTGATAAACAAGACAAACATAGCTGCCAGATACTTATTAACTGACTTTGGGGCACCGGCAAATTCTTTAAACACAAACACACCCCATGCCGCTCCAATCATTGTTGCCCCCTGACCTAAACCATAAGAAATGGCAATGCCGGCCTTTTCCGAAGCAATAAGATTAAAAAGAAACCCTGTATTAAAAATTAATCCTCCGACTATCCCAATCAGGTGTTGTTTGGTAGTTCCATTTCTGAAGTAATCTTTGTAAGTACATTTGGTACCTGTTACGGGCTTATACATAAAAAAAGAATTCCATAAAAAATTGGAGAGAAACAAGCCAACAGAAAAAATAAGCACTGCAGAATAGGGTGTCAGTTTTCCGGGTTCGGGTTTACTGAAATCCATGGATAATCCCTCAGCGACCAGTCGGTAAAAAAAGGCCATTATAACACCAGAAATAACAGAAAGAAAAATTCCCTTTGCCGAAGTTTTCCCCTTAGCAGAGGAAGCTTTTTCAGAAGCCACTCCATTTAAAACCATAGCCACCACCACCAGGGAAACCCCGGAAAAAATAAGAACCGGATCCCCCACAGGCACTTTCAAATAGTTTAAAAGCACACCCAGTACCAGCGCCAGTCCCACAGTAATAGGAAAAGCAACAGATAAACCAGCTACTGCAATGGCCGCAATAATCAATAAATTTGATAGATTAAACACTACGCCTCCGGCAAAAGCAAACATCACAGACCGCTGGTCTGCCTGCATCAGATCTTCGATTAGCCCTCTTCCTTCCTGCCCCGTCATTCCCATGGTTAAGCCATAAACAATGGCCATCAACAACATGCCCAGAGAATAATCCCAATAGTAAAGAGGGAATTGCCATTTTTCAGTAGTCCATTTTGAGGTAATGGCCCAGGAACCCCAACACAGCATTGTTACCAAGCAAAACAGAACCGCCAGAGAATAAGATTGTACAATAAACATTTATACACTTTTAAATTTACTTATAAAATTAACTGCGTAAATGTAAATTTCATCCCGGACTCAACAATCATGTGGTGTCTGGTTGCAAGTATAAAAGAAGAGAATATAAATCCCGGCACTTCAGCTGAATGAACTTTGCCAATCAATTATAAAACTCAGGTATGTACCGCATTCTTTTCCAAAAATGCTTCCACCTCCTTTTTGTAAGGGACTGAAGGCTGAGCTCCAATTCTGGTAACACAAACAGCGGCGGAAGCCGAAGCTAAACGAACCGCTTTGGGAAGAGGCAAACCTTTCGACAAAGCGACAGCAAAACTCCCACAAAATACATCTCCGGCGGCTGTAGTATCCCGGGCTTCTACTTTAAAGGCCGGAACAAATGAAACCTCAGTGTCGGTAATAATCAAAACTCCGTTTGCACCTAAGGTGATCACCACAATTTCAGGCCCCATGTCCTTTAAAATATGAGCTGCATTTCGAACATCCTCATCTGTTTCCACCCGCTGACCCGTTATGGATTCTGCCTCGGTTTCATTAACAACCAGTACCGTCAGCTTTCGAAAAAATCCGAAATCAACTTTCCTGAAAGGAGCGAAATTAAAAACAACAGGTTTATCATATTTACAAGCCAGTTCAATAATCCTTTCATTGGTCTCCATAGGGATCTCCATCTGAAGAACAATCACAGCCGTTTCTTTGATTACTTCCGCTATGTTATCTATCCGGTCGGGGGTAAGGCTATAATTTGCCCCGGGAGCCACCGACAGATAGTTGTCTCCTTTATGATCAAGCATAATGATGGCAGCTCCGGTGGGTAATTTCCGCTCAATAAACATAAAACGGCTGTCTATGCCATCTTTTTGGAAATTGTGAATAATTGCCCGGGAGTAAATATCATCTCCCAAACAGGAGGCAAAAGTCACGTCTCCACCCGCACGGGCTGCTGCCAGGGCCTGATTGGCACCTTTCCCCCCGTAAGTTTGTAAAAAAGTTCCGCCCGTGACAGTCTCCCCCCTCATGGGCAATGTATTTCCTTTTATCAGAAAATCAACATTGGAACTTCCAATGACCAGAATTTTTGAATTCATAGATTTACCATTTAAGTCAATATCCGGCATCGTAACACCTGAAAATAATTTCAAGATGTTTTCTTGCCAATTCCAAAGGCATGATGGGTTTACATTTTTCATTCAAAACATCTGAAAAATGTTGAATTAAGGCCAATGCATCATCCTGTTGAGAATAATCCATTTCAATTAGTTCCTCTTTTTTGTCAGGCCCGTAAAAAACAATCTCAGGATCATCCCATGAACAAAAAGCCAGTTTCAATCCTCCTTTGGTACCATAAATACGTGTTTCATTGGGGGCCGACATATTGGCATGGCTGGCTCGCTCCCAATAGTAGGTAATACCACCGGTAAACTCCAGCATGGCCACAAACATCTCCTCCACATCAAAAACCACTTCGCCGTGATCAACATTATCCAGTCCCGATTTAAAAGAAATGTGTTTTATTTTATCAAGTTCCGGCACATCATTCAAAATTCCAAGATGAAAAGATAAGTCGTAAACACCCCAGTCAAATAATGGGCCACCACCGGCAATGGCTTTGTTCAGGAACCATTTAGCCGTGGGATGGTATTCTATTCCAGGTCTGGAATAACGGTTAACTGCGTTGTGGTGAATATGGTAAACCTGCCCCAAAGCCCCGCTGTCAATCAGCTTCTTAACCTTTCTGAATTTGGGGATTAACCGGGAATGTCTTCCCGAAC
>JBEPWN010000128.1:0-7254 GCA_041642395.1 Marinilabilia sp.
AAGGGATTGTTTATAAAGTACAAATTGCTTCCTCAGAAAAACCTCTTGATCTGAAGAACCAAATGGTAAATGATAAATACCGCATCTTCGAAGATACTGATGGTGAAAAATACATTTACACCGTTGGTGCAACTTCTTCATATGCCGAAATCACTGAAATCAGAGATGAGATTAAGTCGGTCTATCCCAATGCTGAAGTGATCGCACTTAAGGATGGGAAGCCTGTCAAACTTAACAAAGCACTTGAATTATCCGGAGTGAAAAATTGAATATTTAGTTAAATTAAATTGACCAAAATATTTATTTGACGAACGAATAATATATTTTTTAATTTCAATTCAAATGGCTTTGCTTCAATGTTTTGTAAGTGTTAACTGAAAGTTAATTTTTCTGATTTACATGCTGAATTACAGGCAGTTAAAAGGGGTTAATTTCAATAGATTGAATACTAACGGTATATAGCAAATCACAAAAAATCAATCCCAAAGGCATTTTTTTTTCCAGTTTTTTTTAGCAAATTTTGTCATTCCTCGAGTCCACATCATTAAACATATCATAATAATGGAAGGCATAGCTACAAAACTGGATCATAAGCAAATTTGGGCTGAATGTTTAAATTACATTCAGGCGTCCATTCCCGGGAATGATTTTCATACCTGGTTTGAACCCATTGTTCCTCTGAAATTGGAGAACAAAGTGCTGACGATTCAGGTGCCAACCTATTATTTTTATGAATTCATTGAGGAACAATACATTAAGCTTGTAAGTGCTTCCTTGCGTGATATTATTGGTTTTGGTGCCAAACTGGAGTATAGTGTGGTAATGGATAAGAAACAGTCACCTTCTTCTTCTCCTTCTTATACGGTGAATTATCCCACAGCCAATAAGCATGATTTGCGAAACCGTGCAGTGGACAAAAAATACAGTCGCCAGGAGGAACCAAATATCCGAAATCCCTTTATAATTCCTGGAGTAAAAAAGCTTAACATCGATCCTCAATTAAATCCCGAGTATTCATTCGAGAATTTTGTAGAAGGTGATTGTAACCGTCTGGCACGTTCGGCCAGTGAAGCGGTAGCTAAAAATCCCGGAAAAACAGCTTTTAATCCTTTGTTTTTGTATGGTAGCAGTGGTTTGGGAAAGACTCATTTGGGACAGGCCATAGGGGTGGAAGTTAAAAGATTGTATCCCGAAAAGACGGTACTATATGTGAGTGCCAATAAATTTACCACCCAGTACACCGATTCAGTGGCCCGCAATTCGGCCAATGATTTTATGCATTTTTATCAGATGATCGATGTTCTTATTCTTGATGACATTCAGGAGCTTGCCGGTAAAGAAGCCACACAAAATACCTTTTTCCATATTTTCAACCACCTGCACCAGTCGGGAAAGCAACTGGTACTCACCTCCGATAAGCCCCCCGTGGCTCTTAAGGGTATGAAAGAAAGACTTCTGACCCGATTTAAATGGGGACTTCCTGCAGATTTGCAATCACCCGATTTCGATACCAGGATCGATATTTTGAAAAACAAAATTTACAAAGATGGCATCGTTGTCTCTGATGATATTGTCTATTATATCGCATCGCACATTACCGATAATGTCCGTGAACTTGAGGGTGCGCTTATTTCTCTATTGGCTATGTCCACTCTCAATAAGGCTGAAATAACCTTCGATATTGCCAAAAGTGTGGTGGACCGTTTGGTTAATAAGCCCCACAGGGACATTACCGTGGATATGATTCAACAAAAAGTATGTGATTTTTATGGGCTTCGTCCTGAATCATTGCAAACGAAAACCAGAAAACGTGAGATCGTGCAGGCACGTCAGGTAGCTATGTATTTTTCTAAAAATATGACCAGCTCATCTCTGTCAGCTATTGGATCGCTTATTGGACAACGCGATCATGCTACTGTTTTATATGCATGCAAAGTAGTGGAAAATATGGGTGCCACCAATCCCAAATTCAAAAATCAGCTGAAAGAAATTGAAGGGCTGATCAGGCGATAATGCTTTTCCCTTTTTAGGGTATTTCTTTTATCTTTGCTGCCCCGGAGAAGTACGACCCACTTCTATGTTGTAAGTCAAGTTTTATTAGATTGAAGTGGATGGGAGCCTGAAGGGCTCCTATATTTATAGTTAATTTTAGCTATAAGGAATATCGACGCTGAAAGTGTCGTACATTTTGTGGAATTAAAGTTCTCTCTCTATCTGCCTTCACATCCTTTCATGAAACCTTTTTTTTCAATATTCCGTTATTTTTTTTTAAAAACCATATCTTTGGTACTTCTTTTGATTAAATTTTTCCGAATTTTGTACGCTGGTGAAAATAAGATTTTGTAAATAAGTATCATGATCAGAAACCTTTTAGTAAAATCCGCATATTTATTAATCATTTTTACGGGAATGTCTTTCCTTTCACCTGTACATGCCCAGGATAGCAATCCAGGCCGTCGCATTGTGATCGAAGGGAAAGAATATTTCATACATGTAGTAGAGCAGGGACAGGGGTTTTATACTATTGCCCGACAATACAATGTATCACAACAGGAAATAGTGGATGCCAATCCGCGGATTGGAGATGGTTTAAAATCAGGTCAGGTCATTCGTATTCCTGTTATTAAAGGACGAAATACCAGCCGCAATGAGATTGAAAAATCGGGTGATTATATTTTGCATACTGTGGAAAAAGGGCAAACCGCCTGGTATATTTCACGAAAATATGATGTCAGTCTGGAGGATATTTACGATCATAATCCAGGGACAAAACAACAACTGATCGTTGGCAGCATAATAAAAGTGCCGGTTACAAAATCAGAATCTCCAGAAATTGAAACAGATAACGGCACATTCAGGAGTCATAAAGTTCAACCCGGCGATTCGCTTTATTCCCTTTCAAGACGTTTCAACGTAACTGTTGATGACATAGTG
The DNA here is from genome assembly GCA_041642395.1 of Marinilabilia sp. Classification (GTDB taxonomy): domain Bacteria; phylum Bacteroidota; class Bacteroidia; order Bacteroidales; family Marinilabiliaceae; genus Marinilabilia. The sequence continues at coordinate 2,935 of JBEPWN010000128.1, forward strand.
GACAACAATCCTGCACTCAAAACCGGAGTTTTGACCGTTGGATCGATAATACGAATTCCGGTGAGTAAGGAAAAAATGGCACAGGCGATGGCCTCTGATTCATCACAGCCATCCAGCATTCAGGGTGAGCAGTACATCTATCATGAAATTGAAGCAGGACAGACCCTCTATTCCATTAGTCGTCAGTATCAGGTTGATGTTAAGGAGGTTCAAAATGTCAATCCTGACATTGATCCCAATGAACTGCCTCAAGGATATATGCTGCGAATCCCGAGAAGCAAAAAAAAGGAAAATGTGAATCAACAAAAAGCGGATAAGACTGATCTTTTTGATATTCACAGGGTACGCCGTAAAGAAACACTTTTTTCCATTTCACGACGCTATAATGTGGATATGGAAACAATTCGAAAAGTGAATCCTGATGTTGATTTTTCAAATTTGCGCAGAGGTTCCGAATTAAAAATTCCAAATGACCAGTGGTTTGTTCAGCAATATCCTGGCAGGTCCACTCAGGGCGACAAAGAAGAACCATCGGAAATCCGTGATTCCCGGCGTATTTCCACTCATGAAATGTCAGACAGTCTGTGCATCAATTATGAGGGGATAGGGCATAATAGGCCTATGAAAGTTGCCCTGATGTTGCCGTTTGCACTTAATGAAACAGAAGAAGCCAACATTATTCAGAAGGTGGAGAATGGTGATACCATTAAAACAGTTCGTTCAGATCGCATAATTGCCAGACAATCAACTGTGTTTACCGAATTTTATGAAGGGGTACTTCTTGCCCTCGACGATCTGAAAAAACAAAATGTACATGTAGATCTGTCGGTTTATGACATTTCCCCCGATTCGGAAGCCCTGGAACAGGTATTGAAAATCAATCCGGAGCTTAAAGATATGGATATGATCATTGGTCCTGCCCGTTCGAATGATCTTTCTGTGGTTTCAGATTTTGCCGTAAAGAATCAAATAAAAGTGATATATCCATTGTCCAATGTTAATCCGGAATTGGCAGATAATCCTTATATTTTTCAGATCAATACGCCGGATACTCTTGTGTTCGACCGCATGACCAATGAAATTGTAAATCAGGCCGAAGGGTACAACCTGTTGTCCATTATTCCGGCAGGTGAAGATGAGTATGCTGCCATGTTTTTCGAAGAGTTGAGGAAAAAAGTTTTTTTCAATCAATTTGCTCTAAACAAGGACATTAATTATCGAGAATACAGGATATCCGGAAAAGAAGATCAGACTAATCTTGAAGCTTTACTCGATCCCCTGAAGAAAAACATCGTTGTGGTGCCAACCAATGAGGAGGTCACAATTTCTAAAATCGTTCCTACTTTAGCCGGGATAAGCAAAAAACGAAAAATAAATATTTCACTTTTTGGTATGACCGAGTGGCTGCGGGCCCAGTCTATTGAACCGGAGGATATGTTCACACTGAATGCACAATTGTTCACATTCTTCGCTTTTGATTATGAAAGTTCAGAGACTGAACGTTTCATAGAAAAATACAGGCGATGGTACCACACCGAGCCACATGCCGTTTCTTCATATTTCCAGAATTCATCCAGTTCGTCGGGCTATTCCCGCTATGGAGCCTGGGGATATGATGTGGCATATTATTTTATGCTGTCCATGAAGCAGCGTGGTGCTAACTTTGAATATTGTCCGGAACCGCTGGATTTGCATCCGGTTCAGTTTAATTTTTCATTTAAACGGGTTTCCAACTGGGGAGGATTCTACAATCAGGGACTTTTTCTATTGAAATTCGGCCCGGGCTATGAAGTGAAAAGAGTTCCTGTAATTTCGCTTAATCCAATGGTGCCCGTGCATCAGGATAATTCATCCGATATCTTTTAATCAGACATACAAAAATATTTTATGGTTTCTGTCAATCAGTTGACACTTGATTTTGGTACTTTCCTTCTTTTTGAAGATGTTTCGTTTCTTATTAATCCACGCGACCGGATTGGTTTGGTGGGAAAAAACGGGGCAGGAAAAACGACTTTGCTTAAAATTATTAAAGGGCTGCAAGAGCCCACCTCCGGGCAGGTTACTATGCCCCGTGATTTCTCTATCGGATATTTGCCGCAGGTGATGCAGCACAATGACCAATTTACGGTATTTGAGGAAACCGAACAGGCGTTTTCGGGCATCAAAAAACTGGAAAAGGAAATTAAAGAACTAAACGATGCCATCCATCATCGGGAAGATTATCACACCGACGAATATCTGGCGCTTATTGATCGCCTGACGGAAGCCAGTGAGCGTTTTAATATGTTTGGCGGGCATGATTACCAGTCGCGCATAGAAGTGACCTTAAAAGGCCTCGGATTTAAACCTTCCGATTTTACACGTTCTACTTCGGAATTTAGTGGCGGCTGGCGTATGCGCATTGAACTGGCTAAAATACTATTGCGAAAGCCCGACTTATTTTTGCTTGATGAGCCAACCAACCATCTGGATATTGAATCCATCACATGGCTCGAATCTTTTCTGAAGAATTACGCCGGAGCAGTGGTACTCATTTCGCACGATAAAGCTTTCCTCGACAATGTCACCACCCGGACCATTGAAATTTCACTGGGAAAGATTTATGACTACAAAGCTTCATATTCTCATTTTGTGACTCTGAGGGAAGAGCGACGCGAACAGCAAATGGCGGCTTACCGGAACCAGCAAAAAAAGATTGGTGATACCGAGCAGTTTATCGAGCGGTTTCGTTACAAAGCGACCAAAGCAGTACAGGTGCAATCGCGCATCAAGCAACTTGAAAAGATAGACCGTATAGAGGTAGATGAGTATGACAACAGCAGACTGAATATAAAATTTCCTCCGGCGCCCCATTCCGGGAAGGTAGCAGTGACCGGTAAGCATGTCACCAAAGTATATGGTGATCATGTGGTATTGGAAGACATTGATTTTGCCATCGAAAGAGGTGAGAAAGTGGCATTTGTCGGTCGTAACGGAGAGGGAAAAACCACTCTTGCACGCATTATCATGCAAGAGATTAAATATCAGGGTGAAGCCAAAACCGGACATCAGGTGAAAATTGGTTATTTTGCCCAGGATCAGGCTGAAAGACTCAATGATAAACTAACTGTTTTTGAGACAGTGGATAAAGTAGCCACCGGTGATGCCCGGACAAAAGTGCGTGATTTGCTGGGAGCTTTTCTTTTTAGGGGTGAGGAGGCCGATAAAAAAGTATCGGTTCTCTCCGGGGGTGAACGCACCCGCCTGGCCATGGTTCTTTTGCTGCTCGAGCCGGTCAATTTGCTGATCCTGGATGAGCCTACCAATCATCTGGACATGCGCTCTAAAGACATACTGAAGAAGGCATTGAAGAATTTTGAAGGAACGGTAATCCTGGTTTCTCACGACCGTGAATTTCTTGACGGCCTTGTTTCACGTATTTTCGAATTCACAAATAGAAAAATAAAAGAACATTTGGGTGGCATTTATGAGTTTTTGGATAAAAAACGCATGGATAATTTACAGGAACTGGAAAAGGTGCCACCAAAAGCCAACAAAAGAGAAGTAGGATCCGGTTCTGGCAATTCACGGGAAGCTCAGACCGGAAAAGAGGCTTTTGCCGAACGTAAAGAACTGAATAAAAATATAAAGCGGGCCGGCAATGCAATAAATAAAGCCGAAAAAGCCATAGCGCATCACGAAAACGAAATAAAGCTTCTGTCTTCACAACTGGACGATCCTGCCAATGCAGCCGATCAGGCTCTGTTCTCAATTTTCCAGAAAGCACAGAAAAAACTGGAAGAACAAATGGAGGCCTGGGAAAAAGCACATCTGGAACTTGAAGAGCTGGAAGGGAAACGTAATGTGTTGGATAGCAATTAACAATTTTCAATTATCAGTGATCAATTACCAGTGATCAATTAACAATGATCAATTAACAATGATCAATTAACAATGATCAATTATCAATGATCAATTATCAATGATCAATTATCAATGAATAATGAGTAGTTGTTAATTTTCAATGAATTGAGAAGAAATTGTTGATAACAATAGTTGGTATGCTTTTATTATAGATTGTTAGCCAATTATTTAAATTTGAAAAAAAAATAGGTGTTAAAAGCTGTTTTTTCAATAAAATACAGTTTATCTAACATCTAACAATCTAACATCTAACATCTAACAATCTAACATCTAACATCTAATATCTAACATCTAATATCTAACAATCTAACATCTAACATCTAACAATCTAACATCTATTATGATAAAGAATAATCAATAATAAAACAGGGTTTCTCAGTGAGGAATCCACAAACAACAGTTGAATATGGATAAAAA
>JBEPWN010000129.1:0-7208 GCA_041642395.1 Marinilabilia sp.
GCACTTTGGATGGACGATCTGATTCCTGCTTTTGGACAGGAAGAATTCTTCTTTGAAGAAGATCTTGCACGTATGCTGTTGTAAAAGGATGTTTTTTATCTATTGATGGATTTTATCAGGCAGGCCTCTCAAGTGAAAACTATACATGAATGTATGTATTATATCGAATTTACTTTTGTTAAGCTTGATTTCTACTTAAGAACCGTCCCTCTTGATTTCATTTATTGTACTTTTGGACTTCGGGAATTTTTCCGGGTGAAATCATGTTTTTGTTTGGGTTAAAATTTGAGGGATAAATCGTGATTAACTTTTAATACAACCAAAAGCATGGAAAAAAAGTAATCACGAAGCGGGATTGCAGCTTGAGCGTAAAAAAAGACATTAATTTTTATCCGGACAATAGTTATAGGCATTTTTTCTGTGAATGGATCATTTAAAATATTTTCGAACAATGGCAATGCAGTAGCTAAAAATTGATAAGTTACCTATGTGTTATCTGGTTCCAAACAAATAATGAAACAAAAGAGCAAAACTGTCGGCAATCTAAAATTAATTGCTAAGATTATTCTCAGTGCAGCCATATTATGGTATATTTTTTCGAAGCTCGATATAGCTGAAATAGGCAATGCAATTGGTAGAGCCAATATATGGTGGTTGCTGGGGGCATTGTTTGTCTATGCGGTTTCCCAGGTGGCTGCATCGTACCGGCTTAATCGTCTTTTCAGATTGATTCCGGTCACGATTTCACAATGGGCCAACCTGAAACTTTATTGGCTGGGGCTTTTCTATAATTTGTTTCTGCCCGGAGGGGTTGGGGGTGATGGGTTCAAGATTTATATGCTGAATCATTACTTAAATGTTCCGGTCAGAAAATCGCTGGGGGCCATTTTTTCTGATCGTCTTTCCGGTTTGACCATAATTGTGACCTATCTTTTGATCTTATTGCATTTTATTGATTATTCAATTCCTTATGAGAACTGGCTGATATTGGCAATACCAATTCCCTTGCTTGGGTTTTATCTTTTGTTGAAGCTAATCTTACCACATTTTGTCGGCGCTTTTGCTGCCATTAGTGCATGGTCCCTGTTGGTACAGGGCATACAAATGCTCGCAGCAGTTTGCATCCTGTATGCTTTGGGAGTTGATAATTCAGGCAGCTACGAAGATTATCTTTTTCTTTTCTTTCTGTCTGCCATCATGGCTTCTGTGCCTGTTACTCTTGGTGGGATAGGTGCAAGGGAATTTACCTTTTTGATGGGGGCAAAATATCTCGATCTGCAGCAGGAACAAGCTGTTGCATTAAGTCTGCTTTTCTTTTTCGTATCTACCATATCAGCTCTGCCCGGAGCATGGTATTCCATAAAAACGCGCAATATTTTATCTTCAGAAGTAGAAGAATCAAAAATTTAGCGTTTCCATCTGAGGATAAATCTCTTCCCTGAAACGGACCAGGAGTTTCTGGCTGGCTTCTTTCAAAGCATAATTGTAGTCTCCGGGCCGCATGCCTTTAATCCCTGTTAATGAACCACTGAATATTTCTGTTTTTGTGGTCGCTGATGATATTGAAATGTACAAGTCCGCAAAAACAAGATAAACCGAATACCCTGTTCCTTCTTTAATGTCCCCTTTCCTGAAGTCAGTTTGCAGTTCTACGATATAGCTGGCATTTTCCGGTGAATGGGTAAAATTGAAAAATGTTTCATTTAGATGAGATTTTAGCTGATTTGCAAATGGCTGACGGGCAGACGCTGATCCAAATATTTGTTCACTGGCTGAGAACCATGCATCTGATTTTTGGAGCTCAATATTAAAGACTGCACTGGGAATAGTTTCACTGGGAAGAAAAAAGTTTACAAGCGGGCTTTCAATGTTTTCTTTTTGCAATAATACGGTATGGTCAAAGGAAGCCAAAACCTGCTGTTTTTTTCTTGATGATTCGAACTTTTGAATGTAGCTGGACATTTCTCCACCAGGATTGGATGTGACCGATTCCTGCAGGATTCCCTTGCCATCGGTAAATTCAAATTTGACAGGAAAGTTGGGAATAGGCACTATTTTCCCTTGTGGTGTGAAATATTCTACTTTAGCCATCAAAGGATTTTCAGGGTTTTTTGAAAAAGCAACCTGATAATCGGGATTTAATGGAGTAATGGATATTTGAGAAAAAAAGTGCCTTAAATCCTGCATGATATCTGTGCCGAAATTGATATTACCATCGATGGACTTGTAGGTAAGATCGTCTTTAAGATGATGCTCGAGCGATTCAATGGCTTTAAAATATGATGCCAGAGCTGCTGTAATTTCTATTTCATTCAATTGTTTTCTGGCGTCCAGGAGAAACGATGCGGCTTTCTTTTTAGCCATTTCCAGATCTTGCCTTTTTCGGCGCATGTATTGCTCTTTGTTCAGGCGCATAAATACCCAGTATTCGCGTTTGTTTTCCCAGGTATTAACCTCATATCCGATGAGGTTTTCTTCTGCCGAGGTTGCGATTTCAGACTCAAATGTTTCGCGAAAGGCATAGTTTTCTTCAAATTGGTGAAGCAAAGAATTGGATGAGACATTGACTTCTATTTCTGACGCCATTTCTTTCAGTGCATTTGCACGCGCTTTTTTTGCATAATTGAGTCCTGAGTCCTTCACTTTATATGCCATCCCGATGCCAATGTAATAATCTCTTTGTGAAGGACGATTTTTCACCCATTTGGGTTTGGCTGCTTCTGCCGTCAAAGCCACAATCAATAAAATTAGAATGATCGGTGCCGTATAAAGTCGAGTCATGATTTTTTTATCTTTTATTTTTGATTTTGCAACAATTGTTCCACTACAGGTATTATTTCCTGATATTCATATCCTTTTGAGACAGCATTCCGGATCATGGCAGACTTTTTCTTTATGTAATCTCTGGTTTCTACCTGTTTAAATTTTTCATAAACAACCTTTTGCAATGTCTGCCTGTAATCCATTTCTTCTATTTGGTCGAGCGCCTTGTTTATGATTTCATCGGTAAGGTCTTTTTGCCTTAGCTGCCACCATATTTTTTTTCTTCCCCATCGGTTAAAGCGGAATTTATCCCGAACATAAAATGTGGCAAACCTTGATTCGTCGATAAAGTTCTCTTCAACCAGCTTGTTGATAACCTTTTCGATATCATGATTGGAAACTTCGCGTGTTTCCAGTTTTTTGCGTATGTCCGACCGACAGTATTCCTGTCTCGAACACCATGCTGATGCTTTCTTAAGAGCGGTTTTGTAATCCATGCTTGTCCGTCCTTTAAACTGATTGTTTATGAATCAATACTTCGTTAAGCTTTTATAATCACCTTATATTCAAATGCTTAACTTTTTTGAATTATTTAAGTTAATAAACAGATTATCAATGTCATAAGATTCATCTTAAATCTAAAAATCTAACGGTCTATTGTTTGAATTATGAATTTACGAGTTGATACTAAAGTAATATTTTTTGGGTTTATAGCGGCATGTATTTACTGGAATAATTTATTGCCCATGGATAAAGGTTTGAAGATAATAATTTCAACTATTCATTTACATCTGTTGTTAGTTTGTAAAATGTTTGTCTTTAAGATTAGGGTAAACTGAAATTTTAAAATGCATGCGAATCATAATTTTTTCGGAAAAATGAGATTTCTGTCAATATTTTTTATGCTGGTTTTTCAATCCTTTTTTCTGTTGTTGACCGGGCAGGAGGTGAATAAAGAGCGTCCTTTTCGTTATCTCAGTGCACATTTATATGGTGGACAAATTCAGATTCATTCCTCAAGAATAGAATATTTCAAAGGTGCTCGTCCTTTTGGTGTGGGGGTTGATTTTGCCTGGAAATTTGTGTCGGATAAGGCTTATGCTCTTTGCCAATGTTACCCGTCACTTGGTGCATCTTTGAATTATTGGGATTTTGGGCATCGGGCACTTGGGAATGGAGTATCGGGCCTGTTCTTTGTACAACCGGTCCTTTTTTCTGTATGGGATACCGACATTTCTCTAAAAACGGGATTGGGAGTAAGTTATCTGAATAATCCATATCATGAAGAAGCAAATCCTCTGAATATCACTTACAGCAATCATTTTGGTTTTCCTCTGATGGCTGGTCTTTCTTTATCACATTCCATAAACGACGACTGGATGCTTTTACTTTCAGGGATTTTTCAGCATATTTCAAATGGAGGGGTCAATCAGCCTAATCTTGGAATTAATTATGTGACTGTTGGGATTGGAATTCAGCGGAAATTGGATGAGAGGTCTTTGCCACCGCCGGGAACGCCATCACCATTCGAGCCCGAAAATGGTATCCGTGATGTGAGCGTTTCGCTGATTGCCGGACTCAAAGAGCCAACCGGGAGCGAGGATAAAGCACTCGTATTGTCTTTGTCAGGTGAGTACCGGCACCAGTTTGCGCGCATAAATGCCTGGACAGTTGGTGGCATGGTAGAAACCGATCACAGCAGGGATGTTTCAACACTCCGTGACAAATCCAGAATCAGCCTCACGGCTGGTCATGCTTTTCTGCTTGGTCGTTTTTCTTTTGCTCAGAAAGCCGGAATTTATTTGTGGCGGGGTCATGCTACTCATAATTCCTGGTTTCAGTATTATACTCTCGATTTTGATGTCATGCCAGGACTTGGAATTGGTGCCGGATTGAAGGCCCATGGAAGAGTAGCTGAATTTTTGGGGTTGCGAATTTTGTACAGAGTTCAATAGATTTTTTTTGCGATATCATAGACACAATTTGTAGCCATCATTGTGTAGAAATGAACCAAATTGAAACCGCGATCAAGAAGGTCTTTGGCCTGCATGGCGGCCCATTCTGTTCCTACTTTGGCTACTTCTTCATTGGTTTCACATTTGTCCAGTTCAAGTGCCAGTGCTTCGGGAAAATCCGTATGGAATATTTTTGGCAGGAGGATGATTTGGTTCTTTATATTTATGGGTTTCAGACCCGGAATTATTGGGACCTGAATCCCGGCCTCACGACATTTCGCTACAAAATTTACGAATTTATCATTGTCGAAAAACATCTGGGTAATCACGTATTCGGCTCCCGCATCAACTTTTTGTTTGAGCCAATAAATGTCAGATTCCATGCTGGGAGCTTCTTCATGCTTTTCAGGATAACCCGCTACTCCATAGCTGAAGGGAGTTTCAAATGGCTCGGCGAGGGTGCCGTCCAGAAAATATCCTTTGTTTAATTTATTTACCTGATTGATGAGGTCAATGGCATAAGCATTCCCTTGTTCTTCGGGTCGAAAAAACTGATGCCTGGACGAGCAGTCACCCCTGAGTAATAATAAATCATGAATGCCTAAAAAATTAAGGTCTATCAGTGCATATTCTGTTTCACTGCGTGTAAAACCACTGCAGATTAGATGTGGAACCACAGGAATGTGATATTTATGTTGAATGGATGCCGCCACAGCAACGGTACCCGGGCGTTTGCGATAAACATGCGGTAGTGAAATGCCGTTCGCATCCTGTTTGTAAACCACCTCATCACGATGTGAAGTAATATTGATATAGAGGGGCTTGAATTCTTTGAGCCTGTCGATGGTATTAAAGACTTTTTGAATGCTGTTTCCTTTTAATGGAGGCAACAACTCAAAAGAAAAAGATGGTTGATTTGCGTTTCTGATCAGTTCGGCTACTGTTGACATAATTTCAGGTGTGTTTTCTGATGTGAAAATATAAATATTTTGGTTTTTACGTTGTCGGCTATTTGAAAAAGAGATTGGAGGATTCCGGCATCTTATTGTTTGAAAGCAATTAGTTTTTTTATTTTTCCGGGCTGAGCCCAGTTCATGGTGCCTTCCATTTTTAGTGATAATAAATATTTTTGAATGGCCGGGTTTTTTAGCTTTTCAAGTATCATGACAGCTTCGCTTAGTGTTTGAAAGGGCATGAAAGCCTGCAAGGATTGATTCGCTTGCCAGAATCCTTCTACCAGTATCGGATCAAAATTATTTCTTCCATACGCTTCCCACACAATTTTATGAGCCGCATAGTTGTATGGTCCTACACCTAACAGGGCCCACCATCTGCCTTTCTTTAGCCATGATCCGATCAGAGTGCCTTTACGGCCCATCAGTTTTCGCCGATGTGTATTCAGATAGTTCCTTAAGGCTGGAAATAACTCCATTTCTTCAGGAGAAAGGGGACGGCCATCCGGATTATGCGGAATCAACACCCATGCTGCGGGAGTTAAATTTTTGGTTTTAAAATTGGAACTTTTAAGCAATGGAAAAACAAATTTGGAAGGCAACTCAATGTTCTCGTTTACCAGGCAGATTGAGTTTGAGACTTTTTTATACCGGGTAAAAAAAAACACATTGTTGGCGCCGCAGGTGTTGATGCCCTGACGGGGAGTGGAGGTTTTGGCCAGCTCAATTGATTTAAAGCCTGCGAGAGGTTTTTGAGAGGAATCTTCATATATGCTTAAAGGACTTGTGTTATTTTGTATGGGGGAAGCAAGGTATTTCTTCCATATCTTTTGATCCAGGATCATATAATCGAGGGGATAGGTTGGCTTAGCATCCCGCTTGAAATGGACCAGTCCATAGCGTGTAGAAGCTTTTGAGAATACTTCTTCCTTATTAAAGTCGTATATCTTTTGTGGTGCATAAGTAATTTGATCTATGCTATAGGTGCGGAATTGCTCATTGGCTCCGTCATTGAGCAAAAGCGACAAAGGCATAAAGAAATAAGCCTCCGACCGGGCACTGAGAAAATCCTTGATGCTCACCTGTATGATCAGGGCGGCAATATCAATTCGGGAAAAGCCAAGAAGAAGATCACGTGCATTGCCCACAAGATGGTATTTTGAAAACAGTGGCTTTATTTTTTCTTTATAGCCTATTGGAAGGTTGGCAAAATTCTGCCATGGCGGATTCCCAAAAAGAATGTCAAATTTGCAGGGTTTGAGATCCAGGATGTCCTGATTCCAAAAATTGCAGGACATATCGATTTCGTATTTCTCTCGAAAGCGGTGAAGAGCTTCTTTGTGATAGTGGGTGTTTAATTCATTTCCGAAAAGAGTTAAAGTGGGAAGTTCATTGATTGAATACCCTTCTTTCAGTCCAAAAGTGATAAGTGCTTCCAGTAAATGCCCACAGCCCATTGTGGGGTCAAAAATTGTGGCCCCATTCATCCATTTTTTGAAAATTCCGAATTCGGATATGGCAAATTCCCCCCAATGTT
>JBEPWN010000130.1:0-7198 GCA_041642395.1 Marinilabilia sp.
AGGCCTGCCTGATAAAATCCATCAATAGATAAAAAACATCCTTTTACAACAGCATACGTGCAAGATCTTCTTCAAAGAAGAATTCTTCCTGTCCAAAAGCAGGAATCAGATCGTCCATCCAAAGTGCCCGTGGATCATATTTAGCGAAGAAAGGACGTCCAACCCAATCATTATTTCTACCCTGAATAAATTCACAAACAAATACCTTTTCACCCTTTACTTCACTTACACCAATAATGCGTACTTTACCTGGTGTACAGGACATACTCGGGCCTCTCACTGTTCGTGAGATTCCACTCACCTTAATGTATGCCTCCCGGAATATTTCCCATGCTCTGGATAAAGAAACACCAAAATATTCCTGAGCTCCGGTATCACGGGCCACAAACATATAATAAGGAATCATGCCCATATTAACCTGTTTCTTCCACATAGCACTCCAAACATCAGGATCTGCATTGATGTGATTTAGAAGAGGTGATTGAGTACGAATCTGAGCACCGGTCTGACGGATACGTGCAACTGCTTTCCTCACAGCTTCTGTTTCCAGCTCACGGGGATGATTAAAATGCGCCATGAAAGCAAGAGACTTACCGGCTTTGGTCACTTTCTCAAAAATCCGAAGAACATCATCGGCATCGCTGTCTGTAAGATAACGGTAGGGCCAAAAAGACAAAGATTTAGTGCCAATTCTGATATTCTGCAAATTGGGAATATTTGCAGCCAGTATTTTAGAAATATAGGCATCCAGGATGGAAGCCTTCATTACCATTGGATCGCCACCGGTAAAGAGGATATCAGTAATTTCAGGATGAGCTTTCATATAATCCACCACGTAATCGATCTGATTCATGGCAAACTTCAAATCATCCATGCCTGTAAACTGAGGCCAACGAAAACAGAAAGTACAATATGCATGGCAAGTTTGTCCCTGTGTAGGGAAAAACAGCATTGTTTCTTCATATTTATGCTGAATACCAGTGAGTATATTTCCGTTAAGTTCGGGAACATTCCGGGCCTGACCGGCAGGATGAGGATTTAATTTATGCCGGATGACATTGGCAATCTTCTTTAATTCTATTCTGTCGGCTTCTTTATCAAGGGCTTCAGCCATATTATCAAAATCTTCAGGATGAAGCATATTTTTCTGAGGAAAATTAAGGATGAAAACAGGATCTTCATGAAAATTATCCCAATCGATCAGTTCGTCCACTACATAGTTGTTGGTTTTAAATGGCAGAACATGTCCTACAACATCTATGTTTCTTAAATCCTGCTCATTCAACTTACCAATTTGAGGAATCTTACGATAATTGTGCAATGAATAAATCTGATATTTCATAGGCATTAAAAAAATTTATTAATTATTTTCTTTGATGTTGTGACACAAAACATTACCTCTGGCGACATCCATAATTCTAATGCGTTGGGGTGGTAATGGTGTACTTAAAACAATAAATGAGCCAAAATATGCCAAATGGAAGCAATTATACCGGGCGGGTATGTTCCATAATTTAAAGCAAATATACGGCTAATTCAGGAAACTGGCAAATAGTCAAGCTACTATGGCTTGTATATCAGTGGATTGAAAATACTGCGCGTAAAAAACGCTTATAATGAGGATGTGAAAATAATTCAGGATTTATCCTTTGAATTTGAAGGTATTTTTAAGACAAAAAAATGAATTTGAAATTGCTGATATCCGGTAAAAATAAATAGATTGCTTCACTTCGTTCGCAATAACGGGCATTAACATGATATTTTGTTGTCAACTCAATATTTCCTTAAACGCAATATCCTGAGATCCCACTACAAACAATTTTCTGGGAATTGACGCTGTTTTATATTTCAACTCATTAAAATAGTCTGAGAAACCACTTCCCGGGGCTTTCAATCCAAGCATAACAAGATCAGCCCCCAGCGAATCGGCGGACAGCAACTGAAAAAAATCGTCTTTGCCTGTAACAATAATTTTCTTTTTAAAATCCACCCGAATGGATGATAAAAGGTTATCAAGATTTTTCTCTGCTTCTGTCGCTGCTTTCTCTGATGCTACGGCCATTTTAATGGTAATACTCATTTGCTGCCAGTGTGGACTGTTTTGCATCATGTAGCCCAGAACCATCATTAGGCCCCCATTTCCTTTCAGCCCACTCCACCAGATATCCACATTCATATTTACGCGATTGGTAATGGGGTTCTCATCACGTAGAATAATAACATTCTTACGGGATTGATAAAAATGGGTGATCATTTGTGCATAAGGCTCATGGTGGGCTACATCGGTGGTATCCCCCAGCAAAATGGTATTTGGAACCAATCGACCGAGCCCGTAAGCATTACTCAGATAACGGGCTCCGGTAAAAGGATCTTCGGCCCTTACCACTCTTACTAGTGAGCGAATATTTTTTTCATTCAGATAATCTGTGATCTGTTTTTCGAACTGGAGGGTTTTTTCCTGTGAAACCTTGCTCTCGGGCAATATCGTAGCCACGGTAAAAAGACCTTTTTCCTGGGCCAGGCCATTGGCAAAATCAATCAGATGCCATCGTTTAATAGGTGCCCCTGAAAAAACAAGAATATTGGGACGCCAACTTTTGGGATCGCTGTAAGGTTTTAACTGAAGAAGCGCATATCGGACAATCTGAAGAAGCATTCCGCTCCTGACATCACCCCAGGTGGTTTTTAAACGACGACGACGGAGCCATACAAGCACTCCAACAATGAAAACCGCAGAAAGAATGGTAGCCATGGCATGAATCAAAAACATAACCGCCACACAACCCACCGCGCCAAGCAATGAAAATGCCCAATGAACTTTAAACTTGGGTCTGAAAGACGGACTTTTAAGAAAACGTTCAATACCGGCTGTAATATTCAGAATTCCATAAGTAGCGAGAAAAAACATGGTAAGTACTGGTGCAATAGCATTCAGATCGCCGAGAATAACGGCAATTAAAGTAATAACAATAGTAACAATGGTTCCACCTCTGGGAATGCTCTCGGGACCATAACCTTTTACCAGTAAAGTCCATTTCTTAGGCACCACATTGTCTTTGGCAAGAGCCTGCAAAACCCGGGGTGCACCCAATAAACTGCCAACAGCACTCGATAAAGAAGCTCCCCATATCCCAAACAATACAGCTCCACCCCATATGGCGATCCGCTGCATGATCATATTATCCTCAATAAGCGTGGCAGCATCGGCACGACTGGCAAGAAGAACAGGTAATACCATATATATTAGATACCCTACACCGATAGCCATAAATGTACCCCGGGGAATGGATTTCGATGGATCTTTCAGATCGCCAGACATGTTGACTCCCGCCATAATTCCAGTAACTGCCGGAAAAAACACAGCAAAAACCTGCCAAAAACCTACAGATCGGGAGGCAGGAGCGCCCCACATCTCAATACTGGAATTCTCTACCGCACTGCCAAGGAAAAGAGATATCAGTGAAAGAGCAATAACTCCCAAGATGAAAAATTGTATGCGTATGGTGGCCTTTGTTGAGAAAAACGCCAGCACCCCCAGAATGAGAGTGGTAACAATGCCCGCTATTTTAATGTCCAGCATAGGAAAAATAGCAACCAGACTTTCAGAAAATCCCATTACATAGAGAGCAACTGAAAAAGTCTGCGCAAGATATAGAGGAATTCCAAGAGCTCCTCCAATCTCAACTCCCAATGAACGGCTGATCATATAATAGGCACCCCCTGCTTTCACCTGTGAATTGGTGGAAATAGATGCAATAGACATTGCTGTAAGCAAAGTAATAGAAGTAGCCAGGGTGACTATTAGAAGTGTACCTATCAGACCGACATTTCCAACTACCCATCCAAAGCGCAGATACATGATCACACCAAGGATCGTGAGCAATGAAGGAGTAAAAACTCCACCAAAAGTTCCCAGTTTATTATTATTTTGCATAAATACAATTTGCTTTAGAAAAGCAAATATATAATTTATAACTTCTTCTGGGAGTAGCTTCCGTATTATTTCAAAATCAACAGCAATAAAAAGCCGTAGTGGAGAGTTTCCGCTACGGCTTAACACATAGTCAAATTCCGAATTATTATTCAGTATAAGAAGTCTTTACAAAATCAGCATTCTGAAGATACTCCAGGCTCATTTCAACACTTACAAGCGGATCATAATCATACTTTTCAACCTCAACAATAATAAAATCCAAGCCGGCCAGATCGGCCAATTCGAAAGAAGACTCAAAGTCGATTGTTCCGCTTTCACCAAGCTCTTTCTCATCTTTAACGTGCCAAAGGGGAAAACGTCCGGGATAATTCCGGAAGTAATCAACAGCCTCTTTCCCGCCTTCCTGGATCCAATAAAGGTCAATTTGAAAAAACACCTTCAGGGGATCGGTATTATTGAGCATAAAATCGTAAATCACTTCACCTTCCAATTCAGCAAATTCGCCATCGTGGTTGTGATACCCAAATGAAATCCCTTTCTGCTGGCATTTTTCACCTACCGCATTAAAATAGTCACAATATCTCTCAAGGCCATCCAGAGAATTGTAACCCACATCGCCCATCCAGGGTTGAACAATGTATTGAACACCTGCTTCGACATGAGCATCAATACACTTATCCCACCATGCCATCGTTTCCTCCCATGCTGCAGAATCAGGCAGATCCTGACCCGTATGGGAACTGATAAATTCCATACCACTCTTCTCCACTAAGGCAGTAAATTCAGTGGGTTCCATGCCATAAAATTTTCCGTCACCATAACCTGCCGCTTCAATGAAAGTATATCCCATTTCTCCTACTTTCTGAACAGTTTCCTTAGGAGACTCCTTCATGGCATCGCGCAAAGAATAGAGCTGAAGTCCAATTTCTTTTGGTTCCTCTGTTTTACACATACTAAATGAAGTTGCCAAAAAAATCAACGCCATTGAAATCATAATTTTTTTCATCCTGTAATTGTTTTATAGGTTGTTTTAAAATTGTGTGCCCCTATTCAAATAAAATTATTCAAGCAGGGGTTTAAAATTATTGTTAAAAATAATAAATCAATCGGGAATATCAACAGATCGTTAGATTTTTAGATGTTAGATGGATTGTATGATGTTGATAAACAACTTCTTTGCATCCTAAGATTTCAAAAAAAATAAACATTTAACTGACAATCAACTGCAAAAATCAACAGGTTTTTTGAAAGATGCTATCAGGCAATATTGTTTTTTCAAAGAATTATGGTTCTTCATAACAATAAGTAAGTAGATATCATGCAATGAAAAAAACGATTTCTACCATTTTTTTCATATTCAAAAAACATTTTGTGTCGCATCATGATGCAAAATCCAAAGAATGTTATTTACTTTGCATCGTGAATATTTAATAATGGAGCATTTATGATGTTTTCGTGATAAAAGAATCCGAAACTGTTTATAGGTGCTGCAATGCTTAACAAACAAATTATTTTAAAATGAAAACAGGTAAAGTAAAGTTCTTTAATGAATCAAAAGGATTTGGATTTATTAAAGAAGACGAGTCTGAAAAGGAATTTTTCGTTCATGCTACCGGACTTATTGACAAAATTCAAGAAGACGATGACGTGACATTCGAACTCGTAGAAGGCAAAAAAGGCCTTAATGCTGTAGATGTTAAATTGGTTTAGAATATATATTTCAATACCAGATTACATTTAGCGTAAAAAATTTTTAAAGGGACGCTTCGCAATGCGAAGCGTCCCTTTTTTTATTAAAAGAAAATCTTTATTCCCGGACTCAACTATTTCATCAGGTGCCTAATTTTTGCAATCGACGATGCAAACGTCGCAATCTGAACGTTTCAAAATACCGGATAACACGCCGCAACAAATCGAAATATAACGTCACATATAAAATACCGACCCCTATCCATACAATCATCAAGTTAAATACAGTTGTGGGAACAGTCAACGGACCAAACTTCTTAGTAGGAGCATAAAAATGTGCCCGGCCCCATTTCCCGGTTGGTTCCTTGTAAGCAGGATTGTGTTTTCTGATGAATTTTTCATCTGCATAAATAAATTGCTCCACATTCTTTTTATTTAGCATCATTTCAGCAAGAGCTTCATTGTGATGCTTTATTTTAAAATCGCGAACCGCAGCAGATGACCCTAATTCTCCAATAAGCTTTTTCATTTTTCTGTCACGGGCATGGCTCCATTTTTTATATTGCTGATTAAAATAACGCCTGGCTTCAGCCAATACGTTTTCAGCCTTTCCATAGTAATCCTTTTCCCATGGTTTTCCCGCAAATGGAACGATTGCAGCAGGAACAATCCGGGGGAACTCACTATGCAGTTGTTTCAACGCATCAAAGATCATATTCTGATATTCCATCTGCCTTGCAGTATCATTCCGGCTTGCCGACCAGCGGGCTGCTTCCACGTGATTGATGAGCTCGGGAATAAGAATTGTTCCGTAATATGATGCATTGCTCATGCCCTTCTCTTCATCAAAAAAGTGCACATCAAATTCATTATTTTTGAACTGATTCACTGCCAGGGCTTCATACGACCATCGGGACACCATTACATCTCCAATCACGGGAACATACTCCTCCGACGACATGGATTTATGAAGCTTATCAAAATCAACAATCACTCCGCTAAACAAAAGATGAGGCACCAGAATCAACGGGATCAGAACATAAATGGCCACCACCGAATTGAGGCCGCTGCTGATATTAAGTCCCAGCATATTGGCAAAAGCGGCAGTAGAAAACAGTATCAGCCAATAACTCCATGTTAGCCCTTCTATTTCGAGAATGCTATTCCCGATAAGAACAAAAGTAAGAGTCTGAATGGCTGAGAGTGTAAACAGAATTAAGATCTTGCTGTTGAGAAAACTAAACCGGCTCAGATTAAGAAATGATTCCCTTTGCAATAATTTACGGTCTTTGATGATTTCCTCCGCACTTACATTTAACCCAATAAACAGAGCCACCACCACGCTCATAAAAAGATAAGCAGGGATATTAACATTTTCGGAAAAAATATATGCAGACGGGTTGCCTGGCATTCCCGCCAGATATTTGGTAAAAAACCCTAGAATAAGCGCAAGAACAGGAGCTTCCAGAATATTGATAAGCATATATTGGCGATCCTTCAGCTTTGACAGTCCATCACGCAAGGTATATATCCAAAATTGCTTCCGCCTGTTGGGAATATTGTAAAGATTGTCAG
>JBEPWN010000131.1:0-7195 GCA_041642395.1 Marinilabilia sp.
ATTTGGACGCTCATCTTTGCCATTTCCACCCAGCAGTTGCACTTCAATGCTAACCGGGAAATCCTGATTCTTTTCGATGCTTTCCGGCGACTGACAATGAATCATAATCCCATTGTTGCGCCAGGCCCATTCTGCACCTCCTTTTGCTTGTTGATCAATGAACCGGTATTCGACTCTGATCTTGTAATGAGACCAGGTCTTTTCGGTGATCAGCAATCCAAAATCATTGTCGAAATGGTCATACTCATCGTATCGGATTTTCAACAAGCCGTCTTCAACACGAAAAGTGTTTTTGTAATTGATTCCTGCCGGTTGTCCGGTGAATTTAAAATTCCAGCCATTCAGATTTTTACCGTTAAAAAGTGGCTCCCACTCTTCGGATGCTGATTCTGAAGAATTGCAGGACATAAAGGAAATAAAAGGGATAAGGAGGAAGAAGAGATTTTTTCTCATGACAGGATATGTATTTTTTCGCAATTTAGTAAAATATAGACACTAATTAATTATTCTGAATGATCTTAGAATACGATTTCCCTCCTCGTCCACTATGGTGACAATGTGTTTGCCGGAATCCGGATCAAGCTCAATTTCATGTGGATCGGTGGTTTGACCAAGGTAAGTATCGTTTAAATGCCAGTAAATGATTGCATCCGGTGAGGCGTGCACTACTTTAAAAACAATTTTTTGCTTTTCGCCGTCCAAATCGACAGGAACCATAAGCGATGCATTTGTATTGGGGTAAATGAAGTCCATCGGACTGTCAGCTCCGTTGAAACACCCTGGTTTGCGGGGTGGGAGAAAAGAATATCCTGCATTATGACGGCTGTAGTACCAGGCCATAAGTGGAGGCAATACAAAATGAGATTCAGTGATGATATGTCCGTCTGGTTCGCACGACCGTGTGGTGCGGTATCGCCTGTCGGCGGTCAGGTGAACAAGTTGGTGATAAGGGCAGGCAGGATTGCTTTTTATGGAATGGAGTATCAGCTGAACTTTCGAATCGGGACAATGAGGACCTGCCCGGTGACCCGATTCACTGCATACCGGTACCTCCACCAGATCATCATGAGGAATTTCCATCCACTCAGATTTTGGCAACAAATCAAAAAGCCTGAACATCAGCGGTCCGGCGGTGGTTCCGCCTAAAAGCCCGGCACGCCCTTCTCCCGAGGCATTTCCAACCCAGACAGCCACCACGTATTTGCCATTGATGCCTACGCTCCAGGCATCGCGATAGCCAAAGCTGGTGCCGGTTTTCCATGCAATGTTCTGTTGGGAAGTGAAGTTCTGCCACCCTGTTTCTTCGGGTGGCCTTACTACACTTTTCATGGCCTCGAAGGTATGCCAGATAGCTCCGGCAGAAAATACAGGTGGATGTGACGATAAATTTCCCTTCTGATCCTTGAGCGAAACCATTGTAAGCGGTCTGAAATCGGTGGGGCGATAGCGGCTGTTGTCCCCTGTATAATGTTTAAGGGTACGACCCATGGATGCATAGCTGCCTGCAAGTTCCCAAAGGGTTACATCTCCTCCTCCCAGAATCAGGCTCAGGCCGTAATGGTCATATCCTTTGGTCATCGTTGTTATCCCTGCTTTCTTCAGTTTTTTAAGAAACTGTTCGCCCCCATATTGATGCAGCAAACGAATGAAAGGAACGTTTAGAGAACGCGAAAGCGCTTCGCCGGCAGGAACTGCCCCGTCGAAACGGCGGTGAAAATTCCTGGGAGCATAATCGCGATATTGCGTAGGAACATCGGGCAGAAGCATATCGGGAAGAATGGTGCCATCCTGCAAAGCCGCTGCATAAAGTAAAGGTTTCAGTATGCTTCCCGAACTTCTGGGGGAACGGATCATATCAACTGCGTGTCCGGCTGTTTTTTCACCCGGCAGGCTGTTCCCGATGTAGGCGATTACTTGTCCGGTTTCAATTTCGGCAATTATGGCTCCGGCATGGCGAATGTGGTTGGTGGCCATGCGTGAGGAATGTCTTTGCAGTGCCTGGGATGCTTGTTTTTGCAGGTTGCTTTTTATGGTTGTGTTGATGGTCTGTCCGGAGTTGGTTTTTAAATAATAGTCCGTAAGATGAGGTGCAGAGGAAGGTAATTTGCGGGATCCTTCAGGCAGTGATTCCTGAAGAGAAAGGGATAATTCCGTTGAGTCGAAATGTCCCTTTTCAAATAGTTTTTGTAGAAGACGGTTTCGTTTTCTCTTTAGCAATTCAGCATTTTTGCCGGGGCGCAGCATTCCGGGAGCATTGGGCAATACAGCCAGCAGAGCAGCTTCTGACCAGGTAAGGTGATGTGGCGGCCGTTCGAAATAATGCCACGATGCTGTTTCGAATCCAACGATATTCCCTCCAAAGGGTGCATTGGTAGCATACATCATCAATATATCTTCCTTGCTTTTTGAGATTTCAAGGCGCACAGCCCGGAACATTTCCCACAATTTGTTGGCTATTGTCCGTGGTGACTGATCCGACATACGCGCTAACTGCATTGAGATGGTGCTTCCCCCGCTCACGATGCGGTTTTTCCGGATATTAAGAGTTAGCGCCCGTGCCAGAGAAACAGGATTGATCCCCGGATGGTAAAAAAAATATTCATCTTCATAGCAGATAAGAGCTGTCCGGTATTTTTCAGGGATCATTTCGGATGCAGGGAAACGCCATTGTTCATCACCGGCAATATGAGCACCAAGCAAACTACCATCTGATGCTGTCACAACAGTTGAAAATGGATTACCGAAACGGGGAATGGGAATACACAGGAAAAGAATAAACAAGCACAAAAAGATAATGACTGACAGTATTATCTTTTTGACTTTTCGGGTTTTTTTTATTCTTAATAATCCGTTAAGCTTTTTCAAGTGTCTGTTAATAAAAAGTTTGAAAAATCAGGATTGTTGCAAACAGACTGATTAATTATTAACCATAGTCATTTAAACTTTTACAAGAGCCTTTGAGGTTTTTTTGTGTTAAAATTCAAAATTTCAATGTTATACGATTTATCTGTCATTTAACCAAAAGAAAAAAGGCTTAAAAATAATGCTTGCATAATGATGTTAATTGTTTGGGTATGTTGTAAGAGGGCTATCGAACTTCCCTTTCAGCCATAAACTTCGAGCTTTGAGCTACTGTTTTTACGTCAGCAAAGTTACTCAACAGAAATTTACCAGTCTCTTGATTAAAACAATCCCAGTATTTGTGTGACTAGGATAAGCAGGACCATTGCCACCGGATAAACCGTGGCATAAGCAATGGCCGGAGCGTTTGTGTCTGTCATCGGGTCAACAGCGGCCAGGCCCGGAGTACTGGTCATGGAGCCGGTAAGCGCACCTAAAAGTGTGAGTACATTAATTCCTTTCATGAAATGGGCCCATATAACGGCCAAAAACATAGGTATCAGAGTAATTAATCCTCCCACGGCAAATAGTTGGATGCCATATTGGTTATATGTATCAACCAATTGAGCTCCTGCCTTGGTTCCCACTTCCACAAGGAAAAACATAAGACCAATCTGGCGAAGAAGTTGTGTGGCTGCTCCTGACATGCTCCAAATTACCGGTCCGGTTCGCCCGATCCGGCTCAATATCATAGCCACTGCCAGAATGCCTCCGGTGAGCCCCAGATTAAAGGACATTTCATCGCCGAATGAAAGAGAGAGATTTCCCAGTAAAATTCCCAGAACGATGCCGGCAGCAATAGGAAAAAAATCTGTGTCAGACAATTTCTTGTCGTCGTTGCCAAATATCCGTACCACCTGTTTCATGTTTTCACGGCTGCAGGCCACTGTCAATTTATCGCCCATATGCAATTTCATTGAAGGTGACGGGGTAATGTCAATTCCACTTCGTCGCAGACGGGTAACTGTGGTCTGATAGTTCCCCCACAGATTGAATGAACCCAGAGGTTCATTAACGGCTTCCTTGTTGGTTACCAGTATGGATTGTACTTCATAAGACTTATGTAAGGGAATCTCTCTGTCGGTTTCTTCACCAATCAGGAGCCTGAATTTTTGAAGGGCATCTTCGGTGCCTACAGCTTTTACCAAATCTCCTTTGTGAAGAATGGTATCGGGCGATGGAACGATGGCTTCACCTTTGTGTAAAAGGCGTGAGATAACTGCTTTGGTCATAGCACGAATGCGCAGCTCCGAAATGGACTTGCCTGAAACACTTTCATTTTCTACCTGGAAGGTTTTACTTTTTATCTCAGGAAATCCGGATTCGTTCTGTTTTTCATATTCCTTCTCCGCTTTTTTAAGGTCGGCTTTAATGAATTTTGGATATAAGCGTACAAACAATATGACTCCAATTACTCCAAAGGGATAGGCGATACCATATCCGATTGATACAAGGGGTGAGCCGGTTGCGTCGATTGCTGCGGCCAGACCCGGAGTACTGGTAAGGGCTCCGCTGAGCAATCCGATGGCCACTGGCATGTCAATGCCTGTCCACCAGAAGGCCCCGAAGGCAATGAGCGAAGCCGAAACAACAACAACTGTGGCAATAATGGCTAATCTGCGCCCGTGCTGCTTAAAGGATTCAAAAAAACCCGGTCCGGCTTGTACTCCAATGGTGTAGATGAATAAAATCAACCCCAGCTTTCCTATAATGGGAGGTATGGTCATTCCATAATGACCGAATATGAGAGCCACAAAAATGATGGCGGAAATGTCGAGCGAAATGCCTTTGATTTTGATGCTCCCGAGAATAAAGCCAAGACATATGATGACAAAAAGTGCAAAGTACTGGGTGTGAAAAATTTCCATAGGTTGAAGATTTTATGTTTGTAAAGTTACGGTAAAACCGCTTGTCAGATTGCAGATTGGCGTTAAATTTCATTAACCTGGAGCTGATTCGTTGATTAATGACCGAAAGATGGCCGAAAGAAATTTAGTTGTTTTTGATTTTGGTATTTAATAATTACAGGAACACTATTGACTTTTTGTTTGGCAATAGTGTTATCTTTGGCAGACCAATGGGGTATTTTAAATTTTTTTCAATCCCGAAAACTTCGGGATAATTCATCTCTGTTATCTAAAAATCTAACGATTTATTGTGTATCTTTCAGATAATAAAATAAAATACGTCTTTTATCATCTCTGGCAACACGCTTCACCAGATACTTTAAATGATTCCTCTTTTTTATTTGTTAAAGAGACTGATGGTATTCCTGATGATATAAAGAATAAAGTGATTTTTATACTGTCACATAGTGATCATCCCGCTCCTGTAAATGTTCTTTATCAGGACAAGCAGCTACCCATTTTGTTTGGTTTAAGTAATAATTTCATGGGTGTTTTCAGAAAAGATGAAAAAGGGAATGTGATTTTTAATGATGACCTTCTTTCTTCGATTTTTTATCTGCTATCAGGACAGCAGGAGGTCGCGGAATCCTTACGTGACAAATTCGGACGATTCTCATATGATCACTCCATCCAAAAGAAATTAAATTGTGTGCAGATACCCCTGGTCAATTATTATTTCGAAATGATTTTGGAAGGAATTGAGTTTTTTGCCCGGGAAAATGATTTGAAAATTGAACGGCGGCGTTTATTTGGTAATTTCGGATTTGTGCTGAGTCATGATGTGGACAGAATTTCTTTTTTTCATCCTTTGCGGGTGTTATATAAAATGAAACAAATAATAGGGTTGACTACGTTAAAAGAGGGAAGAATCAAAACTTTAAAATCTTTTTTTTACGGTGTTTTATTTAATTTAAATCCTTTCAGGAAGGCAGATCCATGGTGGAATTTCGATTGGATGATTGATTTCGAAAAGCACCTGGGTATTCGATCCACCTTTTTCTTTTTGAAACAAGAGGACTGGTTTGATAATTCATTGTATACATTTAATTTCAAGAAGATAAAAAATTTAATTAAAAGACTTAATGATGATGAATTTGAAGTAGGACTTCATGGAACTATGCGATCAGGATTAGATGTGGATAATATGCTTCGTCAAACCACTGAATTGACTAAAGTTTTGGGAAAACAACCGATTGGGATTCGTCAGCATTATTTGAGATTTTTCCATCCTCAAACTTTTAAAATTCAGGAAGCAGCCGGATTAATCTATGACACCACACTTGGCTTTGCCGAGCATGATGGATTTCGTAACGGGTATTGTTACCCGTTTCATCCTTATGATTTTGAGAATGACTGTATGATGAAAATCTGGGAAATTCCATTGGTGATGATGGAAGTATCAGTTCTGTATTATCGTAATGAGAGTTTTTTAACTCTTCGTAAAGCAGCTCATTGTTACATTGTCGAGGCTCAAAAATTTGGTGGATTATTTAGTCTTTTATGGCACAATTGCAGAATAAATGATTATGAATATAGATATGCGACAAGTTTTTATACATCTTTACTTGATGAAATAGTTCAAATAAAGCCAGATTTACTAACTGGGAGTAAAGTAATTGAAAGAATTGAAAAGGTTCATAATTGATGTGTTACACAAACTGGTATTTATTGTTCTTTGTGCATATTGTTAAAATTGTTGGCAATTGGGAATTATAGCAAAACAAACGATTCAGAGTTCCATATACTCTTATTTAGGCGTAATTATAGGTGGTATTAATGTGGCCATCTTGTATCCAAGAATTCTTTCAGAGGAACAAATTGGATTGATTAATATCTTGTTGGCAATTTCTGCTATTTTTGCTCAGTTTTCTTCTTTGGGTATAAACGGGGTTACGAACTATTTTTTTCATTTTTTTAGGGATAAAGCAAAAAAGCATAATGGATTCTTTAGTATTGTAGCTATTGTATCTGCCATTGGGCTATCGGTTTTTTTGATTATTTTCGGATTCTTTGAAGATCAAATATTAAGTTCGCGGGCCGAAGATTCTGAACTTCTGAATAATTATGGAGTCTATATTATTCCCCTCACTTTTTTCACATTGGCATTTTTGGTTTTGGATATTTATGCAGCTGTATTATTCAAATCAGTTATTGGCATTTTTTTGAAGGAATTTGTTTTTCGCATAATAAATTTCGGACTTATTGTTACTCTATATTTAGGATTATTTGATTTTTCCCAGTTTCTTTTTTGGTACACAGCTGCTTTGGGTATGCCACCTTTAGTGATACTAATTGAACTTATTCGAAAAGGTCATTTATTTATTGAAACACCTGACAAATTTCTGATAAAAAAACATAAATCCGGAATGAAAAGTGTAGGCATATAT